>DASSVK010000121.1:0-8494 GCA_035706205.1 Nitrososphaeraceae archaeon
AATTTTTATTTTTACTTTAATCTCTATTTTCAATGCTAGAAAAGCAATAGAGCATACTCTAGTTATTTTATCAAAAACCATGAAATGATTATATAATTTAATGTACTTTCAATAATATGAGTGAAAGAACAGGATTAGATAACACAACATATGACATTTTATCAGCTCTTGGTAAAGAAGCTGACTTTTTATATGATACAATAGATAAATATATTGATGATGCCAAAAAGTCAAATAATAATGAATTAGCAGATCTTTGGAACAGAATTAAACAAGATAGATTAAAGCATATTCATGAGCTAAAAGAAGCCTTAGAACGAGCCATTCATAAATAATCTAATTTTATTCCGATGAAAATTATTATACTATAATAGCTTTTCTAATTTACATGTTAAATTATTAATCATATTTTTTTCTCTTTGATGTAGATTATTTATGTTAAAGAAGTCATTAGGTATTTGATCTATTAAATTAGGAAAATAGATTTATCTATGATAGTTCAAATATTAATCTAGTATTCAGTAAGCAAATTCTATAAGACTATTATTTTTTAATATAATATAAAATTTTAATGTTGTTTTCAAAAGATAACAAAATGTCATGATATTGGTTAATTTCAATAAGGGAAGCAATTTTAGTAAGTTTGGATTTTCCAATCGAAATTTTACAAAAATATTGATTTAACTTGTACATTTATTCAAATCAAAATTTTGTCTATATTGGTAAATTTTCAGTATTCTAATCAAATGAGAGATTTATATTGACAATAAATTAATTAAACCCTAATATATCAAGAACACATAAAAGAATTGGCGATGATACATTAAAAGTTGAAGAGATTTTTATTAATTTGAATTTAAAGATAATCATTTTATTATATTAAGAGTATTAGTAAATTTGTAGTAAAAAAAAATTAAATTTTTTGTTTTCTAAGTTCTATGGTATTATTTGGAATATGAGGAAATATCTTTTTTACATCGAGAAATCGTTTCCTTAGAGTTACAACACTCATCTCACCAGCAATAGCAACTTGCGATTGACTAATGTTTTCTCCTTGTTCTAAACACGCAGCATAAAGAACTGCGATAGACAATGCTGTTGGATCTTTACCAGAGGAAAATGGATGTTCTTTTATTTGAGACATCATATCTATTGCTCTATTAAGAGTTTTTTTACTTATACCACCCTTATTGGCAATTTTACTTAAATATGTAGTAGAATCGATAGGTTGTAATCTAATCTTTAAGTTTCGTAATAGTAAACGATAACATTTTCCTGCAAAAACTTTATCGGCATTAGCAATTTCTGCAATTTCATCCAAGGTTCTTGGAACATTCATCTCTCTGCATGCAACATATACACAAGCTACAACGAACTCTTTTATTGATCGGCCTTTTGTTATTCTTTTTTCTACAACTTTCCTATAGTAATATGCTGATTTTTCAATTATCGTATCACTCAAAGACAATTTGTCTTTGATTCTTAACAATACACCAAAAGCATTTTTTAAATTTCTATGATAACTTCTGTTATTACTTGAAATTTTATTCCAATGACGTATGGTTCTTACTTTTGCTAACTGATTGGTATTTAATTGACTTCCGAATGCATCTACGTTGGCTGGAGAAATTGTGGTAGATAGTCCTTTATCATAATGGGCAAGTGATAATGGCATTCCTACACTTAAATTATTTTCCAAATTTTTCATAGGTTCTGATTCGATACCAGAAGAGTCTAATCTATCTTCTACTATCATTCCGCAGGATGTACAAATCATTTCACCATTATTTGAGTCGAATATAATTTGTTGATTTTGACAATTTGGACAATCATTATTTATTCTTTCAATAATTTCTGTTTGTAATGTTTTAGGCGCTGTACTCATATTGTTCAAGAATAATTAAACTTAATTAAAGACTCGGTTTACAATTTACCAAATTTAATAAAAAAAATTACTACCAAACACAAAAAAACACAACATAACACAATTATAGAAGTTAAATTAATATCTTCTATGCCTAATGCAACTCGTTCCTTCAGAGTAGAAAAAGATGTTTCTGATATCTTGGATGAAGAAGCAGAACGTATGGGCATATCTGTTAATGCATTAGTAAATATTATTCTTAAACATTATTCAGAATTTAATCGGTTTTTATCTAAAATTGATCTAGTAATACTAAACAGAGACATTCTAACTAAATTATTAGAATTCATGGAAGACCAAAATTTATTTAAAATGGGATTAGAATTAGGAGAAACAATTCCCAAAGACACAATATTATTTTGGAAAAAAGATTTAGATCAACAAAATGTTTTTGAATACTTAGAAAAAATTATTTGTAGATATGGGTTATTAGGTACTTATGATCAAATAGATCAACAAGGTGAAAAAACCATAGTTATTAGACATAGACTAGGAAAAAAAGGATCTATATTTTTTCATGGTTATATAAAATCAACCTTTAATATAGTAGGTTTAGACAGTAATATTGAAGTAACAGAATCGTCAGTAAAAGCAAAAATATCATTTTAAAATCAAAAACTAATTATTAAATTAGAACATCATTCTCTAGTGCTAAAAATTCATATTTATTAATTATTTTGTATAAATAATTATATGATTTCAAATGAAGTTAATGAAACAATAAGAATTTGTAGAAATGAAGAAGGGATTTATTGAATTCTATTATCAACCATTTATCCATAAGGAATACTATAAAGATTAATTCATTAATAACCAAAAATTACCTAAACTTTGGTTTGGAACAAATCGAATACAGATTTGTTAAAAATAATAGATAATCATTTTGTAAACAAAGTTTATGATACTGCATTCTAAGATCATATATTAAAATTCAAATAGCAGTATTTAATTTAAAAAACAATATAAAAAATAATAAAACCAAAAATTAATTTTTTTTCATTTGGTCGTTATATTGTTTTATTTAAACTACAATTATTAAACCTGTTTCAATGAGTATTATTAAAAATAATTTGATTATTGGTATTAGAAATCAATTATTTTTTTCCAATTTCCTTTGGTGATTAAATCCCTAAAAAAATCTTTAGTTTTAATATTACTTTGTAATATATCGTCATTCTGTATTGAATAAATGACTGATTTATTGATATGATGAGCAATAATGGTTAAATCCTTCTGGAAATCTAAATAAATTTCTAAAAAATTTTCTTCCAAATTTGTGGGAGATTTAATATTTTTTTTCATAGAATCTAATATTCAATAATATTTTTATCTATTTTATTTAAATTTAAATTACATTCATGTCAATAAAAAAAATATTTTTAAAATTCTTCTTAAAAAAAATACATTAATTTAAAGAATTTTAGAATGAAATATAAAATATTTCAATAAATATTATAAATTTTTTATAAATCGAAAATTTTAATTAAATTATCTTTAAAGTAATATCTTATTCTTTGTTAAAATAATATTTTAGTATTCTAATGTAATTATATCAGTAATTTCACATAAGATTATTTTAAGTATAAAAATAAATAATTATTTTTTATAAAAATCAGAATAAAATATTTTACTTGTTATTGCTATGGTTAATTAATAAATTTTTAATATTACTTTCAAGAATATGTAATTTAATAGGTTTGGGTAAAAGTATAATATTTTTATCCCTGAAAAATTGATCGTTAGACAATTCATTTTTAACTGTTTCGTATGCAGTTACTATTATAATAGGAACATCTGGATGCTTATCTAAAATTTGTCTAGCGGCCTCTAATCCTGTTATTTTTCCAGGAAGGTTATAGTCTAAAATAATTATATTTGGATAAAAGTTTTCATAATCTTTTAAAGCTTCATTAGCAGTAGTGGATGTGGCTAACACCGAAAATCCCTTATTATTCAAATAGTCCTTATATAAAAGGAGTATATCTAGGTCATCTTCTATTATCATAATATTAATATTCTTGTTTTCTTTTTTATGATTTCTTTTGATTACCATTGCATATAACTACAATTAACCTTTTATCATAGCAAATAAATCTTATAAACTATATTACTCTTCTTAATAGAAATAAATTCAATTGATCCAATTTCTAAAAATAATAATTATAATCTAAATGAATATTGTAATTGTATTTTTAATGAGCTATTAATGAGCATATTAAAATAATTCTTAATTTTGGATTATAAAGATATTATAAAAATAATTATAAATAGATTTTGAAATTAAAGTATATACAGCATATTGAGTAAATATAAGATAATTGCGAGTAAAGTTGATAAAATAAAAAGTGCTATTAAACATGTTGCTAATATGTCAGTATGACTGATTTAGATTTCATTAGACTCGAAGTTGTCGATCCTGATCCTGCCCCTAATCCTGAACCTGAACCACAACCAGAACCTGAACCACAACCAGAACCAACTCCAAACAACTAAAACATTTTTTTCTTTTGAATCATTTTTCTATCCTCTAACTAATTTTTCTTTTAGCATAAAATTATCATCTTATGATTTTTCAATTTAAGGTTTCTAAAACCATATTGTTATAGCATATACATTCACGATAATTATTTTTCTGAAACTTAAAAACATCTAAATCCTGTAATTTATGATTTTTTACTTGTAAGAGAATAATATCATAATTTATAAAATAAGCAGTTTTATTAGGTTTATTGCATTAGAATATAAAATTTTTTAATAAATATAATTTTACATTTATCAAAGAAGTAATAAAGAGTTATTAAATGACGTTTTCCATGATCTTTTTGCAATACAAAGAAGACCTTAAATATGAATAATTATTAAAAAATTAATGATTAAAAGTTCCATCAAACAAGAAGATAAAATAAATACTATTTAGATATTATCTAGATCCCAAAATTAGTAGCATTAACATTCGTTATTTGACCACGGATTTCTCCATTTAAATATTGTTCTGTATGTATATTAACATATGCTTGAGTATTGTTTATTAACTGAACAAGGTCGTTAATAGTTTTCCCTTTGAGAGGTCCTTGAAGATCACCTGCAGCTACTTTTCCTTCAGCTAAAGTACCATTCAGAATATCAGTTGGAGTGGTGGATTGAAATAACGTAACAACTATATCCCCATTTTGTCCAAATTCACCTGTATGGATATGAGCAGCTTTTATATTATCTAGATTAGTAACATTTACTTTAAAATTTATATTATTGTTTACTAATTCAAATAATGCTATACCTGTACTATTAGTATTAACTGGGGGGACTTCTTCCATACCTATAAGGGGGGTAGAAAATCTATTATCATCTGCAAATATATTAATAAAAGATATCAATGGCATAATCACTAAAAAAGTTTTTACTAATGATGCATATTTCATTTTCATAGTTTTTATTATTAATCGTATTATATAATCATTACCTTATTTTTATTATGACTTATTATAACTTTAAATTCTATTTTAATTGTACATTTTAAAGAAATATAAGGCCTTGTAAAAAGTAAAATTTACATTTCTATTAAAATCTGAAAAGTCTAATAAATGAATTTAAATGGTTAAATCTATCCTTCCTTAACTTTATTATTAACAAGGACTTTTCTAGAATAAAATTAATCTTCTAAAGTATTTCCTTAATTATCTTTTAGTATAATAATTTCTCGTAAGCCAAATGACAATTCTTAATCTCAATTCGTATTGTAGAAATAATGATTTAAGCAAGAAATTCTAATAAATTGGTTATATTTTGTGATTTTTACAAGTGTAGCTAACCATCCTGTAAATACGTTTTTTATGTTATTGGAAATTCATTTTTACTGATATTGCAAATAAAAATTAAATTTTTCTATTTAATCTGCAAATCTTTTGTTTTTTTCCATATTGCAGTATATTTTTTTCTAATATAACAAAACCCATTAAATAAATTAGAGAAACTTTTTATTAATTTTCTTGTGTTAATATAATACAAGATTTATATATATTCAATTTATGATACACTTAATAATAAATATTTATAGCTAGAATACTATAGGTGTTTAAAAGTAATATATAAATTCTTAATCGAGATACATATACTTTTATATTTACTAGTAAATTAACAATTCTTTAATAAATAGTTAATTATTAAGCGTTTAACTAATTTTAATTTAATATTATTATAATAATATAAGCTTATATTTTGATCCTTATAAAAAGAAATATATAGCATATTAATTCTGATTATTCAAATTGTTTAATTTTAAGAACAACATTTTAGAAACTATTGGTAACATATTTTTAAATTAAAAAAAATTTGGTAATTTATCCTAGTGAAAGCTTCTTTTCAATTTCTTTATATACATTTCGAATTGTAACTTCAGAGACACCTGCTGCGTCTGCAATTACAGCTTGTGTAATAATACGCTGTCTGATATTTTCATCACTTTTTGGAAGTGATAGATAAATGACCGCTCCGACAATTCCCATAGGTTCTTTGCCTGCACTCAAACCTGTTTCTTGAACTTTTTTCATCAAATGTAATGCTTGACGTATATTTTTTTCTTCGAGTTTTGCCTTTTTCCCTACTTTTTCTACGTATCTAAAAAGGTTTATTCGTGGTACTTGTTTTCCAAGATGTAAAACAATCTGTCGATAAACTCTCGAGGTCTCTCGATATTTCTCATTGTTAACTGCAGATATTTCTCTTAATGTTCTTGGTATTTCAAACTCTCGGCAGGCAACATACAAAGATGCACCTAAAACAGTATTTATTTTTCTTCCCCGAACTAAACCAGCCTCTTGTACTTTTCTATAAATATATGCTGTTTTTTCTATTACAGCATTTGATAAAGCTAGTTTATCCTTTAATGAATCTAATTGTCTAAATGCACGACTTAAATTTCTAGCAGATTTATTTATCTGAGATCGTTTATCTAGATTTTTCATTCTATTTAGACGTGCCATCATCATAGAATTGATGACATTTCCACTAGCATCTCTGTTTGTGTTGCCTATTTTTGTTGTTAGTCCTTGATCATATAGAGTTAAAGAAGAGGGATTTCCATTTCTTGTATCACTTTCTTTATCTTCAGCTTTGTGCCATGTCTTCTTTGTATATTCTAAATCCTTAACTACAACTATACCACATCTATTACAAATAATCTCCCCAGATTCAACATCAGTGATCATTTTGGATTCACTAGGATCACATATTTCACATTGAATTATGGATTGCATTTTTTTGTTTATATTTATTATAATAATAGACAAACAAATATATAAATATTATACTCAAAGTTATAATATTTATGTAGATGAAGACGGATTTCGTACAGAATTATAGCAAATTTTAGTATAGGTTAATGGTTGAATTTACATTAAATACTTACGATGTCATGGTAATAATACTATTTAGACGATATTTTACTAACCAAAATCTTTTAAATTTATTAATATTGAAACAATTAGATTAATTTAATTCAATTTTTTTAAACCATTTTAATTACTTTATCAAATATTTATCATTTAATCACTTCCCCCATCCCCCTTTCCCTTTCCTTAAGGTGTTCCTAAATTAAAATAATCTATCCATAAACTAATTCTGAGAGGAAAAATTTAATTGAATAGGCATAGTTACTCTAACTTAGATATAATAATAGAAAAAGCATTATTAAATTCGCGATTGGAATTACAACCTTTCAACAATAATTATTATAATAAATCTTTAATTTTAGAAGGTGATATTTTACAATGGATTTTAGATGAGAAAAAAAAGTATTTCAATAATCTCAATATAGTTAAAGAAATAGTTCAAAATGAAATACATTTATTAAAAATAAAATTTAAAGAGTCTATCATTAAAGAAGATATCAATACAATATCAAAATCAATTGAAATTTTACAAACATGTTTATTTTTGATTAAAACGGAATTAGAATTTTTTGAATTGCATTCTATTGAAAGAAAATAATAAAAAATTAAAAAACTAGGCTTAAATTGATGCCTAAATCACTATTTTTAAACGATCTTTTTCATTTAACATTGGAGATGAATTAATGATCATAATCACGAAAAGAATTTATTAAATAAACCTTAATAAAGACTTCACTAATTATAATAATTTTCTTTTGATACTATTATCACATATACATATCAAAATATTAGATATCGGTTTAAAAATTAAAATTACATAAATTGAGTAAGGATCTTGTCATTTTTGCATTAATAATCTATTTAATTGTTATAGTCATTACCATTGTATACTTAGATATGAAAAAGAAAAAAGGTGGCTAAATTATTTGAACAATGATAAGAAAAAAATATGAGATATTAACAAATATAACAAAATTAAGTTATATTGAAAAGGAAAATTTATGAATACTTTTTTTAAATTTAAAATAATAAATAGTATTAATAGATTAACAAAAAAATATTTTGCCAATTTATAATTAAATAATATATATATATTAGTTTTTTACTAAATAAATTATGTATATAATATAATTTAAATTAATAGTAGTTTCATGTGGCTATACTTACCTAATAATTTATTATA
>DASSVK010000122.1:0-18386 GCA_035706205.1 Nitrososphaeraceae archaeon
TTGGTCTACATCTTCAGCATCTTCAGCTTCTTGTTGTCCCTGTTGTTCAAAAGCTTGTGTTACATCTTCAGCATCTTCAGCTTCTTGTTGTCCTTCTTCAGTTATTTCTTGGTCTACATCTTCAGCATCTTCTGATTGGGCAAAAGAAAATTGGCTAGATTCTATGGATTCAGATTCTGTATCTTCATCACTGTTACCGCCATCATTGTTGTCAAAAAAGTCTCCGCCATCTTCGCTTTTACCAAAGTCTCCACCATCGAAGTCTCCGCCATCTTCGCTTTTACCATTATCAGTCGAAGCATTAGCTATTTTAAAGGATAAATTAGATGTAAAATCAGGATTAACATCAGAAAGCATTTGAAAAGGCGATGAAGTCACCAACACTGTAGACATTACAAAAAGAAATACAATAAGTCCTGTTTGGTATTGTACATTCTTCTGTTTTTTCATTACTAAGATAATCAACAATTACAACTATTAAAAACCTTTTAGATATTCTATCTTGTAATTTTCTTCTAAATGAAAAGTATATAAAATTATACCTATTTATTTCCAAGTAAATATTTCTTTAAAGAATTAATTACCACTCTAATTTTTTATCCTTATAAATTGATTTAATTTTGAAAAATTTTTTATATCAAAATAGTATATTCTTTGAATTATTACCAAAAATTATTAAAAAGTTAGTTATGATAATAATTATATATCTTCAACATTCAAAAACTCTCATATTTAATCAAATTATAATTGTACGATGCATTTTCTTCTATATACTTCATCTTAGGAATTTTTTCTATTCCTTTTTTTTTGGTCTTTAACGATGCCATTACAGCACCAACACCAAAACTAAAAGCCCATAATGGATCGCGTTCTTTTACAAAGGCGCAAGTAAATGCAGATGAAAGAATATCTCCTGCTCCGGTAGAATCTGATGTATTTACCTTATTAATATTAAGCCAATAATGTTTATCTTTATTCAACATATGAATTCTTTTATTTTCTGAATAAATAGCATAGTCAATGTTATTTTTTAATTTTAATTTTCTTAGTGCATTGATGTCGTAGCCTCCAGAAAAACAATAGAGTTCCTGTGGATCTATTTTTATTGCATCGATATTTTTAAAGAATAATGAATCTAAATTTACGTTTATAAGAATTTTATTATTTGTATCTAACTTTCTGGTATATCCTTGAGGGTCTAACATTAAAAAATCATTATCACCATTACGTTCAATCAAATATTCTAAAACAGAATACGGAATTTCATCTATAACTGGACTAATGATCCAGCAATCGGTATTGATTTGTTCCAGATCAGAAACCAAAATAGAATCACATTTATCTAACAGATATAATTCTCTAGATGAATCATAAATTTTCAAAATAAATTTTGTTGTTGGCGATTGTGAAAGTGAAGAATTGCTAATTTCAAAACCATGATTTTTAAAAAAAAGTAAATCATCATTACTAAAATCCATTCCATATTTCGTTATAAGCCTAACTTTTGCTCCAAATTGTTTCGCAATAAGTCCACAATAACATGGTGGTCCACCTAAACTATAAGTGATCTGCTGGTTGTCAAGAATTATTTTATCCTTTACTATGTTTGAAACAATCGTTAAATGCATTTTTGTCTTTATAATAATTTTTTTACATATTAACTATTATAAATACTATAGATTATTTCCCAATGACAATTCATCAAAATAACATTTTATGAATATCTTTAGTAACTGGGTTTAATTTAATTATTTATTTATGCTATATATTTATTATTATATAAATAATAAAAATTCTTTATTTACGGTAAAAGTTAAATAGTGATAAACCTATCGAAATAATAGTAAAATTATAATAATAAAATTTACAATAATAAACACATCCTTTGAATAAAAATCATAATGATTTAGAAACTTTTGAAAAAGCAAAATATATTAATATTCAAACTTTCAAAAAAAATGGGCAGCCAATACAAACTCCAGTTTGGTTTATTATTAAAGATAATAAAATTTTTTTTAGGACAAGTTATAAATCTGGAAAGATTAAACGAATTAGAAATAATAATAATGTAAAATTTGCTTTATGCGATATTCGAGGAAAAATAAAAGGAGAATGGCATGAAGGTATTGCTAAAATTGAAGATAATTCAAATAATATTATTCTTTCCCAAATAAATAAAAAATACGGTATGTCTTCTCGTCTTATGAAAATCTTTTATAAGATTAAGAAAATAAAAATTGTTATTTTATCTATTGAACCAAAAAATTAATCTAAAAGATAGATTATAATAATACCCATTTTTGATATTGATACAGAACAAAAGAAAATATTATAATGGTTCAGCATGTACAACAACCCGTTTTGCGCCTGTGTCATATATTACCATTTGTTGGACATCAGTAGCAATTTGATGAGCATCATATACTGTGAGATTATTGGGATTAGAAGATTGAATTATTATTGTTAAAGTAATATGTTGCTCCCCACCCATATCTACTATTCCAATATCTTTACAATCTACTACACCTTTTATTTTAAGACATGATTTACGAATTTTTTCTATATGGAATGAATTGACTTCTTTTTCGATCCCAATAATTTTTTCTTGTTCACTTTCAAATTCAATATGTGTTGTAATATTTTTTATATTAGGAATTTCTTCTTTAACTTTTGACTCAAAATTTTCTATAATATTATGTGCTGTTCTCAGATCTAATCCACTATCGACTTGAACATCTAGATACAAATGTAATAATCCATCATTAGCTTTATTCTGCTCCTTAAAGTTAGTAACAAATTCTTTGCTAGATAACATATTATTAGTCTTGTTTATCTTGTTTTCAAAGGATTCTTTATCAATATATTTTCCTCTATATAACGGTAATTGAGAAAAATAAATTGAATGTACATTTTTAATTCCTTCTGTTTCTGATGCAATTAATCGTATTATATCAGTTATGGTTTCTGAGTCTGATTCTATTGCATCCACATGAACTAATACATCTGAATTTGGAATTATATGTTTTATTCGATTCTCGACACTAGTAGCAATTTTATGCGCTTTATCGTTAGTTGTTGTTCTAGGTACTTCGATATGAAGATCTATGAAAAATTTTGAGCCTACATTTCTTACTCTAATATCATGAGCTTTATTTACTCCTTCTAATCCTGAAACTGATTCCAATATAATATGATTAATTCCTTTTGGTGCTTTATCTAAAAGAACATCTAGTGTTCGTTTACCTAAACCAAGAGAAGTATAAATTATCATACAGGCAATTATTAAAGCAGCATATGCATCTGCATTTGGTATTTGTAAAACTAATACAGCGACAAGTCCTGCAATAACAATTGAAGAAGATATCATGTCTGCTTTAAAATGTAGTGCATCGGCTTCAATGGCCTGGCTACCATATTTTCGAGCAACTCTAAAAAGTGTTTTTGATCTCCAGTAATCTACTATTATTGAAATGATCATTATAGCAAAAGAAAAAAATGTTATTTCTGGCTCGATGGGTTTAAAGAAAATTCTTTCCAATCCTTCATAAAAAATATATCCAGCAACCAGAAAAAGTAATAATATTTCTGTTAGGCTAGAAAGACTTTCGATTTTAGCATAACCATATGTAAATTTTGTATCTGGAGGTCTAATTACTATTCTAATTGCATATAAAGTCATAAGGGCTGCGAGCACATCTAGCCCTGAATGGAATGATTCTGAAAGAATCCCGAGACTATTAGTAGAAAATCCAATAATAAGTTTAAGTAAAGCAAGACAAGATGAGGCAATTATAGAAATTATGACTACACGTTTTTTTTCTAGAAATGCTAAATCTTTCTGTTTATTGAAAAATTTTTTATCTTCTTTATCTAGATTATTGGATGAAGAATTATCCTCTTTCTCGGTCACAACAAATAAGGTATTGTGTAATTACAATATAATAGTATTTAAAAATTCTTGAATAATTAAGATATACATTATTAAATCTCTTTTATAATAAACAACAAAAAAATAATTGTTTAATTTTCTATTACCTTAAAATTCTCTAAAAAATATTCTTAATATATCAGATTAATCAAAGGGATTTTATAATTATAATGTTAGGAAATGCCAATTTGGACTTATAATATTCATAAAAATAAATATAAATCACACAATATTAAGCTAATTATACAATTGAGAAATTATCGCTTTGTTCTAGAACCAATTATTGTTATGTTCTCTATTTTAATTATTTTATTGATTGATAATAATGCATTGGCAGAACCTTTGTTTAATGATCTTACTCTTAAGTATGAAATAATTGCAGAAGGATTAATGAATCCTACTGGAATAGTCTTTATTAATAATGATATTTTAATTGCAGAAAAGGAAGGAAATATACGATTATTAACAAATCAACAATTAGATGAAAAACCTATCCATGAATTCTCTGTTAATACGAAAAGTGAACGAGGTTTATTAGGAATTGAAACTGATGGTAGTAATATTTTTGTTTATCTAACAGAGATAACTAATGATGATTCTCTGAGGAATAGGGTCTATAAATTTTTATGGAATGGAAATGAATTGACTAATCAACAGCTGTTACTTGATTTGCCTGCTCTCCCAGGACCTAATCATGATGGTGGTAAATTAGTATTAGAAAAGAGTAATAAATCAGATAATAATAATAATTTATATGTTGTAATAGGAGATCTCAATCATAGGGGAATTTTACAAAATATAAATTCTAATGATAAACCAGATGATACTGGTGTAATTTTTAGGATAAATTCTAAAGATGGATCCGCAATTGAGACTAATCCATTTTATTCAAATTCTGATACATCAAAATATTTTGCTTATGGTATAAGAAACAGTTTTGGAATTACAATTGATCCTCTAACTGGAACTTTATGGCAAACTGAAAATGGACCTAGTGAATATGACGAGATTAATATTGTTAAACCAGGTTTTAATAGTGGATGGGTTCAAATTATGGGTCCGATATCCAGGTCTGATAATTCATTAAATGATCTTCAAGTAATTTCAAATTCTTCCTATTCTGATCCACAATTAAGTTGGAAAGATCCTGTGGCTTTAACAGATATAGAATTTCTTAATTCTTCAAAATTGGGTCAACAATATCTTTATAAGATGATTGTTGGAGACTATAATGAAGGAAATCTATATATTTTATCGCTAAATGAAAAAAGAGATAATATTTTACTAGATACAACAAATAAAGATCTATTAGACAAAGTTATTGATGAAGATCAAGAAGATGATTCAATCATGTTTGGAACTGGTTTCGGTTCAATTACTGATCTGGAAATTGGGCCAGATGGTTTCCTATATGTATTATCTTTTAACGATGGTATATTATACAAGATTTACAAATAATCAATAGTGTAATTTAAATACTAAAAGTTATTTTTTTTTATTTTTTATGTTGCTTTAAAAGTTGATATCTATTACAATATTTCTGATAAAAATAAAAAAATTAAGACATTAGACACTCTAAATACTAAAATTAAGAGTTAGTTCAAAGATCGTAGATGCCATCAAATATATTCAATATCATTGTCTAAGTGTAATTGAAATGAAAAAATATTATTTTGAAAAATTTTTTGGATAAATGTATCGAAATAATGTATTGAAATATATAAATTGTCAGAATCTAATAAGTAAGATACGAGACTTGGCAGGGTATTTATTCTTTTTTATAATATTGTTTTTGAATTTATTTACTTTACAATTTGTCAATGCTCAAACTAACTCGACTCTAATTCTGGAAAATGAAGCATCTGAAAGCAGTTCTCAAGAAAAACCAAAAATTGCTGTTTCTATTGAAGGAACACCAAAAGATGATAAAATTCGTGGAGGAGATGGAGATGATGAAGTAGATGGTGGAGATGGGGATGATATACTTTACGGTAAAAACGGAGATGATAAATTTGATGGAGGTAGTGGTGAAGATATTTTATATGGTGACGAAGGGGATGATGAACTTGATGGAGGCAAAGATGATGATGAACTAATTGGAGGGTCAGGCTCTGATGAATTAAAAGGAGGAAGTGGAGCAGACTTGTTTGTTTGTGATGAAGATGACGAAGTTGTAGATTTCGATTCTAGTGAACAAGACAGGAAAGATGGAACATGTGAAATAATTGATCAGGCATTACCTCCGCCTATCGATGAAGATACTGATAATAATGATTTTAATAATGGTTTTGAAGATGAAGAGGATGATTTTTTTTCATCTTCTGGTCCCCTCTTTTAATTCATTTTTATTAAAAAATTATTAGATAATAATTGAAGAAATCGTAAGAAATCTAAAATATTTATTATTTTGAGGAATAATATATAACAATAATTCTAAAATTATGTTATCTGTAATTTTCTAGATCACAATTATTTTTATATATTTACAAAAACAAAAAATTTTGATACTATTTAGATATATTGTTAATACTTGAACAAAGATAATGTAATTTTAAGAAGAATTAAATTTAGATGATAGTATACTATTAAGTTATCCTTAAATAATTTTATAAATCCGACCAATAAATGAATTAAGATGCTAAATAAATAATGAAATTGAATTTTTTTTATAAAAAAAATTTTATTTCATTATTGTTGAAAAGATATAAAGTATTCGTTAGGTATTTTATTAATCTCTTCTTTCATTGTTTGAACGATAATTACCATAAGTACTACGTCTATATCCGCTTCCTCGATAATTGTTTCCATAACCATACCCATAATTATTTCCTGATCTGTTATTACTACCATTATAATAATTAGTGTAAGGTTTGTCACGGTAATGACTATGATATGAAACTCTTTGAATAACAGGTATTTCTATCCCCATTTCGTCATTAAGTTTACGCATATTTTGTTTGGTCCTTCTCATAATTCTTGTAAATGTCTCTATTCTTTCATTAGATACCAGTGATATTGCTATCCCAGTACCGCCTGCTCGAGCAGTTCTTCCTATTCTATGAAAATAGGTATCAGGGTCTTCTGGTACATCGTAATTTATAACATGACCTACTGTAGGGACATCTATTCCTCTAGCTACTATATCGGTAGCAACAAGAATATTTTCACTTTCATTTCTAAATCTGTAGATAGCATAGTTTCTTTGTTTTTGTGAAAGATCACCATGAATCATAGTTGCTTTGAATCCCTCTCCTTTCAAGTATTGAAATACTTTTTGTGTCCTTTGTTTAGTTGAGACAAAAATAATTGTCTGTTGCTTTTGGTTTCTATTTCGTATAAGAGTACATAAGTGTTTGAATTTTTCATTTTCTTTAACAATTAAATATGCTTGATCAATAGTATCAAGACTTAATTCATCCTTATTTAGTCTGATTTCAGAATAGTTATTCATATATTCTTGCGCAAGATTTATGATTTCAGATGGCATGGTTGCTGAAAAAAGGCATGTTTGTCGATCTTCATTGACATAAAAAAGTATGAATTTAATATCTTCTATAAAGCCCATATCTAGCATTCTATCGGCTTCATCTAAAATAACATATTTTACGTTGTCTAATTGAATTGATCCTCTTTTGAGATGGTCTATTAATCGACCGGGAGTTGCTACCACAATTTGAACTCCTCTTCTCAATTGTTCCTGCTGTACTGCGATACTCTGTCCTCCATAGATAGATATTGTCCTAATGCCTGTATATTTTGCGAATTTATTAATTTCGTTTGTAACTTGAACAGCTAATTCTCTAGTTGGAACTAAGATTAATGCTTGAATTGGAACACGATTTTGAATTTTTGTTAATATTGGGAGAGCATAGGCAGCTGTTTTACCAGTACCTGTATGTGCCTGACCTATCATATCTAACCCTTTTAGAAAAATTGGTATAGATTCTTTTTGGATAGGGAACGGATTTTTATATCCATGTTCATTAAGTGCTTTGATAATAGGAGCACTAATTCCTAAATCTTCGAATGTAGATTCCATTTTATTTTTCACTTTTAAATTATACAAAAGCACGGAAAATATGAGAAGTAATATAGATTAACTTAACAAATCTGCCGTAAATTCTCTTGTTATTTTTATATGAGTTGACCTAACTTATAAGGTATACTAATCTTAAATTTTTATTATATCTCTATGACCTTACAAATACAAGAAATAAACCAATATGATATTACTAATTCTATATTAAAAAAGCAAGTATAATCAATAAAGAAACTATACAATTAAATTATTTTTTATATAATATTCATTGTAAAATCGGCTCTGTTAACTAATGATATAGTTTTAGTTGTGAATATTCTATTCTTAATCTAATCTAATATACAATATTCTGATCAAATTTTAGAAAGGTATTGATTTAAGAATAATAATATAAAATTTAATATTGTTGTTTCAAGAGATAACAAAATGCAATGATATTACTTAATTTGTTAAGTGAAGCTATTTTTTTAATTTTTTATAAAATAAAAGATTTTAAGATTTTATAATCAGATAATTCACTAGAACATCAATGACATTAAATAGAATCTGTGTTAGATTAAAAATTAGATTTAGCTATGGATGAATTCTGTTTCTAATCTAGTATGGTAATGATGAGATTTGAAAGAAATAAATAAAATCCACTGTTGTTGTTGTGATGCATATATTCTCTTTATATCTCTATATTTTCTTTTTATTCCATTTTTAGAAATAAACGTCTAAAGCGATATCGTATTCAAAGATGAAAACATAAAAGAAGTCATATCTTCTTTATGGGATTGGATCCAACGATTTGGTTCATCTCAAATCTAAAAAGAAAAAGAATTTCTGCGTTCATAATTGATTAAATAATTATTGAAATAGAAAATCAGTAAATGATTTCTGTTCTTTAAGATTGCAGCGAACCAGTACATAAAACTGAATGAAACTCTATACTTACATTATTGGAAAACTATTTAATGGTAAAGGATAACAACCAGTATTTCAGGAATAGAGAGAAGTGAATAATTTAATAATTGCTCTATTCATCAATACAAAAAGAAGGAAGGAATTGAATATAATTTATATACTCATTACATAAATGGATAGAATTTTTTGTTTCTCTATTTATATAATGATTCATTATTTAAATATTATTTTATAAGTAGATTGCAAAAAAGTGCCAAGTAGATATCTTAAATTAATGAGACTGAAAATATCTTATTTTTTGACCCGTTACGCACATCAGCAGATATTAATTATATAAAATTACTTTTAGAATAAAACAAATATTTGTGTTATAATAATTATAAATAAATAGTATAATATATGATTCAACGGCTTATTCATCTTTGGCAAATAGAAGATTTTACATCTCGTTGATTCCAAAGCTTTGAAAGCATATGTTACACTTAAATTTTTCTTTACCTGGATTATTTGATATAACCTCTAATTGACTTTTAGTCCTACATCTAGGACATTTTCCGTAAATAGTTTTTCGAGCTATATGGAATTTTTTCTTTAACCCTATATATTTTATATGGTAATATAAGATAATGTCTCAACTACAATAACCCTTACATCATGCATATTAAAATTTAAAGAAAATTCTTATTATTTAAATTTTCAAAATATCAGATTTAAGAAAATTTAATATTCGTCTTCTTCGACTATAAAGTTTCAAGTTTCCTAGCAATAGTCAAATATTTTATAGCTTCAGAATTCATACCTAGTTTTTCAAGTGCTTTCCCTTTTGCATAATAAGCATCAGCATAATCAGGATCTATTCTTATTACTTGATCATAACACTTTATTGCTTCCTCGTATTTTAATAGACAATCCAGTGAATAACCCTTTCCGTAATAAGCATTTACGTATTCACTATTTCTTCGTATAACTTCATCGTAATAAATTACAGCTTCTTGATATCTACCTAGACAACCTAGTGCAACTGCCTTATTGTAATAAGCATCAACATATTCAGGATCCATTCTTATTACTTGATCATAACAATCTATTGCTTCTTGATATTGTAAAACATTTGCTAAGGTAATTCCTTTATTATAATATGTCTTAGGAATAGCAGGATTTACATTAAGAGCTCTATCATAACAGTATATTGCATCATCATATCTGCCTAAACTTGCGAGTGCAATGCCTTTATTGTTTAATGCATTAATATCATCAGGTTTTATACTTAATGCCAAATCATAATAGTATATTGCATCATCATATTTGCCTAAACTTGAAAGTGCAACACCTTTGTTGGTTATAGCATTAATATCATCAGGTTTTATACTTAATGCCAAATCATAATAGTAAAGTGCATCTTTGGCATTATTGCTGTTAGCTAAAGCTACACCTTTATTATTTAAAGCACGTATATCATTAGGATTGGTTTTCAAAACCTCCTCATATGATTCAGCTGCTTTATCATATAGACCAATTTTGTTTAAAGAATAACCCTTCTCATTTAAGGCATTAATATTCCCAGGGTTGATAGTTAAAGCTTGATCAAAGCATTTTATTGCATCATGATATTTCTGTAAATTAATAAGTGCAAGGCCTTTCCTATACCAAGCTTCAAAATAATTTCTATTAATATTTAAAGCTTGATCAAAGCATTTTATTGCATCATGATATCTCTGAGCTATTTCAAAGAAGAATCCTTTTTCATAATATACTTTTGGATCATCTGGACTTACCATTAGTAATTTATCTAAAAGATCCAGAGCTTTTTCATATTCTATAATTTCATTGGATGAGATTTCATGAATTCGAGCTACATCATCTTCTACATTTTCTGTAGATAAATGTTCGTCTTTCACATGGACATCTTTGTTAGAATCATTTTCCTCATTATTATTTATTTGATCCTTCTGATCTTTCAATAATAATAATGATTATTAAATAATCATATTTAAGCAATACTATCTACTAATATATTAACCTAATCCATCTTTGCCAAAAGTTATAATATTTTTTGATATAAAATAATAACTAAAATTTTATTTATTATTTAAAGATAATTTAAAGACAATTAAAAGGAGTAATTTACTAAAATAATTTATTCTATTCATCTTTTAGGCTTGATAATATTTAATTTATTAAAGTTTTTGAATTCTCATTATAATAACTTTAAACTCCTACAATAATTAGCGTTTCCTTCCTTTTTTTATCTAAACTAGTAATTTTAATAATTTCTTCATAATATTGACAATTTAAGGTAAAAGGACACAATTAGATATATAATATATAGTTGATAAAATAATGATATAAATAAATGAAAATTTCTGCAATAATTTCGGATTATGATGGAACACTTTGTCCTACATCCTCCCTTTATTCAAATAACATAATTCCACAAGATCTTTACAATATTCTTTATAATATTTCAACTTGTATTCCTATTTGCATAATATCAAGCAAAGACTTTAACTTTATAGGACCTAATGTTAATTTTGCTAAAATAATTTCATGCATAATGGGCATTGAAACCTTTATTCTTTTACAAAAAGATAAGCTAGAATTAGAAGACTGTGATTTTGGAGGACATAATGAAGTTCTAGATTCGATAGAACTGAAAAATAAAATTAGAATAAATGGTTCGATTAGATATCATATACATCAAAAAGAAAATGTTTTCAGATATTCTTCTGTTTTAGAAAATTTATCATCAGTAATTTCTAAAAATTTTAATGATATTAAAATCTTTAAAAAATATACTTATAGGGAAAAACTTCTAGCAGGAATCTCTATTGATTATAGACATTTATTAAATTGGGAAAATTTTAAATTGACTATTGAACCGCGAATATTGGATAAAATTCAAGAATTTATGAAAATAAATTCTTTATCCACCAATAATCTTAACATACAATCATATTCAACCCATCCTTTCATAGACGTATATACTACTCATTATAATAAAGGAGACATACTCTCATGGATTCGTTCATTATTAAAACTAGGCACTAATAAAAAAATTCTATACCTTGGAGATTCAGAAAACGATAATTCTGCTTTTTTAAAAGCAGACCTTGCAATTAATATAAAATCTGATGAAAGAATAAATACCAATTTGGACTCACATTATACCTTAGAATTCAATGAATTAAATTATTTTCTTCTAAAATTGCATAATGAAGATTTTAATTTTACATCAATGTCATTTTAAAATTTTACTTGTAATTATATTAAATAATAAAATTAAAATTAAGGATTTTATATAACACCTTAAAATCTACAATCACATTATCCTCAGCAAAATATTTGCTTTAGTATATTTTTTCCTTAACTTTGATAATATCATTATTAATTAAGATATATTAAATATATTATCAATTTTTCTCTTAAATTTACAATATTATATTTTCTAATTATTAAACTGAATTTTCTATACCAAATAATTTATCCTAGAAATTCTTCATTATAATTTTTTATAATAAATTATTCAGAAAAAATAAAATATAAATATTATAACACAAAGTTATCAATAGAGAATATTATAAAAATTTTAAAATAATTCTAACAAATTCTTCTATTTTTTCTATATAAGGATAATGACCACAATGGTCTAATATAACAATTTTACTATTAGGAATTTTAAATTTTTTTGCATACCGTACAGGAATCAATGTATCATTTCTTCCCCATATAATTAATGTTGGTATATTGATTTTAAGTCGATCAGTTAACTGTGGCTGATCATTAAATGCCATTAATGTAGACATAAATGCATACTTTGAATTAGGTAAATTCATCCTATTGATGAAATCCTCAATAGATTCCTCTGAAACCATTTTTGAATCATACATCATTTCCTGATATGCTCTTAAAACATTTTCAAAAGTTGGATATAATGCAGCAGAAATATAATGTTTTAGAGTAGTTGAAACATATCTCATCATACCAGCTGGAGATACTAAAACTAACTTTTTAATTTCCGATTCATATTTTATTGCATATTCTAATGAAAGTAATCCTCCGAAGGATGAACCTATTATGTTAACATCGGATATATTCAATAAATTTAAAAATTTTTTAATAAAGTTAATAAAAAAATCAATTGTATATTCTACATGAGGCTTTTCACTATATCCAAATCCAATAACATCAGGAATGATTAATCTATATTTTGTCGATAAATATGGAATTACCTGTTTCCATCTATCAGCAGATCCTCCTAGGCCATGCAAAAGGAGAACAGGAGGAAGATTAACACTAGAATTAGAAATATCATAATATTTAATTTGATATTTTTCAACCTCAATGGTCTTAACAGGATATGCATTAGCCAAATATCAAGATAATTGAAACAGACAGATATTTTAGTTTCGGTGTAAAAATTTCTCATTCAAATCCTATTTAAAATAAAATAATACTAAAGTTTAGTAATAATCATCTATTTTATATTATTAATATATTTTTATATTATTATCTTTTAGATATTGACTTGATTCTATTATATAAGGTTTTTAACAATAACTAACCTCGATTCTAGAAGATGATAAATATTAAAAATTTTTTATTCCTTCAAAAAAAAGAAAGTTAATGCCTTTAGAATTGAAAAAAAAGCAATATATTATATATATTAGATGAGAATATTTTGACTATTATTTAGTATTTATATTAGTTTTATTTCCCTTATTAATTTGCAGAATTCTAAAGATCTCATATATAACTAATCTTAAAGATGAAATTCCTGTTCGAAATGGATAAGCACCATTTCCTTTATTTGTAAAAGGATTTACCCATTCATATAAAAGATTTTCATTTGAGGATTCATCTAAAAATAAAGTTGAAATAAGATAGTCACACTCATCAAACCGCATAAACCTTAACCTTGTTAAAAGTTCAATCCCTGTTATCCACGGCCAAAAAGTATAATTATGATAATAATTTGGTTTTAAGGGCCAAGGGCCAGCTTTTTGAAGTGGTTTTTCAGTTATAGTTGGAAACTTATGTTTCCATAGTTCTTCTTTTAGAGTGTCTAACATCCTATTATATCTCTCAAAACTATCTTTATTATGAGAAATTGAAGAACAATAATTGAAATCTTCATAATCTTTATTAACTTCAAAATTAGAAATATTAGAAAAATTATCATTTATCAATACAAATAGATAAAGTAAGGAATCTTGAGTCAAAATTTTTTCACAATCTGTATTTGCATATGAACCTATATTATTATCGATAAAACTTTTTTTCTGTTTTGACCACATTTGTTTTTCTACGGCATTAATTACATTATTTTCTAATGTATCTATACATAAAATAGTGTCATCAATATTTAGATATTTTAGTAATATATTAAAATTTTTCAAAGCAAGTAACCAACATGCTTGACTATAAATAATTTTTCCCTTTCTAAGGGCAGTATCCATCCAATCTTCATTTGATTCCTGTTCCAGGAGACTATCAGAATCTATATCTCTATTATACAAATATTGAACTGCATTGAGCATTTTAGGAATAAAAAATGAAACTATTTTAGAGAATTCCAATTTTAAATCCAATTCTTTCTTTATTGAGAAGTATAAAGGATAATGCCTGTGTTTTTTATCTAAATTTATATATTCATAAATCCTTGATAATATCCAAGATGTTAAATATATCATCAAAGCGGTTGAATCAATATCTGGATTACTAGCATAGATTTCCAAGAAATTCTCATAGATTGTCGTAGGTAATGCTCCCTTAAATTTATTAATTAAATTAGTATTGCATCTTTTTGGAGTAAATTTTGTTATTGGGGATCCTCTTCCGAATATTATTTTTTTATCTTGAGGATCTATTATTTGATTAGACCAAATATGAACTAGGTCATCAATAACATCAAAAGTATAACCTGAAATGAATTGATCTTTTAGTATATAGGCTGCATCTCTCATCCAAATAGCTTTATAATAACCTCCAGGCTGAGGACCTTTCATAGCATATTGAGAAGTCTTATTCATAAAATCACTTAAAATATCAATATGTTTCTGTAATGAAAAGGAATTCATTGTAAAGTAGCGGAATCAGATATGGTTACATTTATAATTTTTATGGTTAAAATTATAGTATGTTAATCAAAGATAAATTAGATTATGTTTGATTCTTTATTCTTTTTTATTGGTTGAGACGATATGGCTATCTCCTTTCCTATCAAATCCTGAATTAGTATTTTTAAATTGTCTTTGAAATTATTGATTGAAAAAATATCAGTAAATGTACTTATTTTTAATCTATCATTATAGGAGATATTCATTGCATTAATTATTCTTCTTACTGCCTCCTCTTCAGTTTTATAATGAAATTGTTTCGGAACAAATTCAGTATTGCCACCTTTGAACGGAACAATGGGAACTAATCCGGCACTCATTCCTTCTGCTATAGATATTCCAAATGGTTCTTCAACGGTAGGATGTAATAAAATCTTTGAAGTTGCCATCAATTGTAATAAATTATTTAATGGAACATTCAAATATAATTTGACATGATCTTTTAATTTAAACTGACTTATTAAAGATTGTAAATACCTATAATAATCATAGTTATCTTTAACGATATTTCCAATAACAATCATTTTATAATTTTTATAAACCCGATATAAAATTTTAGCTATTTGTATGGCTGACTCTATTTTTTTATCAGGACTATATCTAGAAAGAACAATTATTATATTTTCTCTTGATTGATTAGTTAAGGCAAATTTTCGAAAAATATCTACATCAACAGGTGGACTTAAGACTGATGAAACTACTTTACCATAATAATTTTCTATTGCTTGTTTGCTAAACGCAGAATTTGTTAAGATTATAGTATTTTTCATCATAAGATCATATGTTTTTAATACATTAGAAAGTAACGTTTTTTCTCTAAAATAAAAATTTAGTCCATAACCAAATTTACTATTCTGTAAAAATTTTAATAAAAATTTTTTATATGTACCATTATTAATTAACTTTGGCGTCAGAGGATAATGGCAATAAGTGATTATTTTTCCTTGTGAATTTCTTTGGTTATTGGGATTATAATATGGCAATATATCTCCATGAGCATTAATTATTAAACTGTACTGTTCTTCTTCTGATGTTACTTGTAGCCAATCTTTGTTTGTATATTCAGATAAACCAAAGATATTTGAAAGATCCATTTTTTTTATCTGATTTATTTTAAATGAAAAATTTCCATACCATTTCTTAATTCGATTCCAATCAGGAATAGTTATAGTTTCTAAATCAATATTAAAACCCATTTCATTTAATGCCTCCATCATGGTTATGGTTAGGCGTTCACTTCCGCCACCGGCATTTAGGTCTTCATGTATAATTTTAACATATTTTCTCATACCATTACTAATACAATAAGATATATTAACTACAGCTCTTAAAAACTAAATTAATATCAAAAGAACGGTAAGCTTTTTATCAATGTTACTTTTCATGGTCAATAATGCATAAATGTCAATAAACAAACCTTTGTTATTGCAGGTAAAGTAATATATACAATATTTACTCTTCAAAATACAATTTGTTAATTTATTTATTAAACCTAGAATATTAGATTCGAAAATATTTAAAAAATAAGATATAGAATTTATTTATTAATTATATTTTTCTTATTTTTAATAGTTATTTTTTTGCTATATTAACTATAATATAGCTTTATCAATTACCGTCTTCTACAAAGGTTAGATAATTTATATAAAAATCCTTTGTTTGTCTTAAGATCAAAACATATTACACATTTTTGAATTACAAATAGGTATATTCTTGTCGTTCTCTCATTATTGTAATAGTTTTATAGTTTAAGGCACTTAAGTAAACATGAAATATAGAACTGGAATAAACTATACTTTTTTACTACTAGCCCTTGGAATAGTATCCACTATTTTATCAACTCCCATATCAGCCCAAACAGGAGGTAATTCACAAAATCAAACTGGTACAACATCAGGTAGTGGACAACAACAGCAAGGTGGACAAGGTACTGCCCCTGCTATTGGAAGTATAGAAGATTTAAAAAAACTGACAACTCCTGAGGGTCCCCCTCCTAAAACTAGCAATGATACAACTCCTCTTTTCCAACAATTAGGGAAAGAAACTGGAACAGATAATCAAACAGCAGGACAAGGACAACAACAACAACAAGGAGGTAACCAAACTGGACAAGGACAACAACAAGGTGGACAACAACAAGAAGGAAACCAAACAGCTGGAACAGCAGGTGGACAACAACCACAACCCAGTGAACAAGGACAACAACAACAAGAAGGAAACCAAACAGGACAACAACAAGAAGGTAACGAAACAGGAGGTCCTCTTAGTGAAGTTGGTGAAGCAATAGGAAAGTTGTTTCAATAAATTTCAAAAATATTTTTTTTGAATAACTATAACTATATTTATTGTAGCCTTTAGATCATAATAAAAGAATATAGTAATTATCTTCATCTTATAGAATATAACTATTTAAAATTAGATTATTAACTACTAATTATTACATTATTATAATGTATACGTTCAAAACCAGAAAAATTTAAGTTTATAAAATAAATAACATATATTCAAATTTTCTTTTTATTCCAAATTTAATAAACATTAAAAGATACATTCATAGTTATAGATATAATCTAATAATTTCCAGTTCTGAATTCATTATATAGTTTTTTGTCAATGATTTATTGTGAATCCAAAGTACAGAAGTAGAATAGAAATAATTTCTTCAATACTTGAAGCATCAGTAGGGGGAGCAAAAAAATCAAAAGTGATGTGTAGATCATTTGTTTCAAATACTCAATTTAAGATCTATATGAATCATTTAATTGAAAAAAATCTTTTAAGTTTTGATTCTGATGGGAGATTAACAATTACTGCTAAGGGTTTAGACTTCTTAGATCATTATCATACTCTTGAAAATATGCTTGATCTTACAATACAAAAACAACCTATAAAAAATGATGCATATTCAAATTTTCTTTTATCAATATAATTGATCAATCTTTGATTTTAATCTAAAAAGAGATTTAATGAAGAATGTATTATTCATTTAAAATACAAATAAAAGGGTATTTAAAATTAAATATAATCTTTTTGTAAATTAATTTAATAATATTGTTTCTATATTTTGTTGAAAAATTTTTATGTAATATACTTAAAGAATTGCAAAAGCTTTTTAATATAAAATAGTTATTGTCATCTTGTAAAATCTAAATTAAATATAAAATAACATAAATTATTTATTTAAGATCTCGTATATTTTTATATCCCTTTTTAGATTTCGTTTTTACTTCTACGTCTTCTTTTAAACGAATTTTTTCATTTGAAGAGGTAGTTTTATTTTTACCATATTTAGTATTAAATTCACTTCTATCTAAATCGTATTGAGACTCTGCTGGTTCTTCATCATAATAATATCTTTGTTTAATCTCCTCTTTCTTAATATCTAGCCATAAAAATT
>DASSVK010000123.1:0-25479 GCA_035706205.1 Nitrososphaeraceae archaeon
CAATAATCATAACTAAATCTGCTCCTTTAACAGCCTGAGATAATTCATTAAATAAAATGATGTTATTATATTTGGCAATAAAATTGTCTTTTTTAACAAGTGGATCGTGTATTCTTATTTCTTTGACTTTCAGTTTCTGTAGTTCTTTGATCACATCATATGTAGGAGATAATCTAGTATCTGATACTCCTCCTCTAAATGCTAAACCTAATAGTGTTATTGTCGAATCTTTTAGATTCTTACGATGAATTAATTTTAAAGCTTGTCTAACACAATATTTAGGCATAGAATTGTTAAGTAATCTACTATATTTCGTTAAATTACAATCAATTTGAAGAACTTTGGCAGTTTTAAGAATAAATTGAGGATACACAGGAATACAGGCTCCTCCAACTCCAATTCCAGGCTTGTGAATATTACAAAATGGTTGTGAATTGGCTGCATTACGCACTTCCCAAAAATTGATTCCTAAATGTTCAGAGAATATCGCTAATTCGTTTGATAATGCAATATTGACATCTCTGTATACTCCTTCAAATAATTTTTCTGTTTCCGCTGATTTGATATTACTCATAGGTATTATTCCTTTTTGATAAATAATTGAAAATAACTTGGTACCAATTTCTAAACTTTTTCTTCCATAACCTGAGATAATACCAGGATATCTTTCTTCGATGTCTTCTATAGCTCGTCCTTCATAGATACGTTCTGGATTATATACCATATAAAAGTCGTCTTCAACTGTTAAACCACTTTGTTTTTGCAATATAGGAATAACTACCTCCTCAGTAGTACCTGGTGGCACACTTGGATTAAGAGTTACAACATCGTTTTTCTTTAAACCCTTTCCTATTGCTGTAGCAACATTTTTCACTGCAGATAAATCAGCGGTACCATCAGCAGCCAAAACAGGAACACATATCATTTTTAGAAAAGAGTCTTGTGAAGCCTTAATGAGATCATCATATATATGAAATTTCTTGTTGGTAAGACCCATTTTATAGGCTTCGCTAACGCCAGGTTCTGGGATATGAGTTTTTCCTTCTTTAGCATTTTGTAAAATTATCTTAGATTTATCAACACCTATTACAGATGCTCCAGACCGTAACCATGCAGCAGCAATTGGAGAACCGACATGACCTAAACCATATACAGTAATTCTAAATTCACCAGAATGAATTTTATTATCTAAGTTTAAAAGTAATTTTGAGAAATTATTATCCAATAATACATCATCGTTAAAGTTAATACTTTTCGAATATCTTTTGGCTGTCATAAATTTCTAAAATATAAAGCACTATTTGTTTTTTTTTAAATTTCCCAAAAATCTTTATTTTTAATCAGAAATAATTTATCACCCAAGAAACTATTAAAGAAGATGTTGTCGAAGGTAATAGATTCCAATGATTACTCTATTAGCACTCTCGGATCCCATTGTTCACTACAAGTTTTAAAAGGTGCTAAAGATGAAGGCTTTAAAACATTGCTAATATGTGAAAAAAAAAGATCAAATCTTTATAAAAGATTTGATTTTATTGATGAATTATTTTTTCTGGATAATTTCCAAGATTTATTAGGTAAAGATATTCAAAATAAATTAATCGATAAGAAAATACTTTTGATCCCTCATGGAACTTTAATATCCAATCTAAAATATGATGAAATAGAAAAAATTAATATACCAATATTTGGTAATAAATGGATATTACGATGGGAAGCTAATAGAGAATTAAAACAAAAATTGATGGATGACTCAAATTTTAATACGCCACAACAAATTAAAGGAAAAAAGGAAATTAAAAATTTGTGTATAGTTAAATTACACGGAGCGGCAGGCGGAAAAGGATATTTTCTTGCATGGGATGAACAAAGTTTTGATGAAGGATGTAGAAAATTAATTGAAAAAAAAATAATAAAAAAAGAAAATGAATTATATATACAAGAATATGTGATAGGTGTGCCTATATTTTTACAATTTTTTTATTCTCCGTTAAAAAATGAAGTTGAACTTTTAGGTATTGATAGGAGATATGAGAGTGATATTGATGGAATTGGAAGGATACCTTCTCAAGTTCAAATTAAATTAGATATTAATCCTACATATAACGTAATTGGTAATTTTCCTGTAGTACTTAGAGAATCATTATTACAAGATGCCTTTCTAATGGCTGAAAAATTTGTCGAAACATCGAAAAAACTCGTTCCTCCTGGTATGCCTGGACCTTTTTGTTTAGAGGGAGTTTATGATAAAAATGGTATCTTTGTGACATTTGAATTTTCAGCTAGGATAGTAGCAGGTACAAATCTTTTTATAAACGGTTCTCCTTATTCGGATCTTTTATATGAAGAACCTATGAGTATGGGTAGACGTATATGTAGAGAGATTAAAGAAGCAATCAGATTAAACAAATTACGAGAAATTATAACCTAAGTCTTTAGACTTGTTTATCCTCCTGTCATTCTCGTGAACTTATTAATTTTTTTTGATTTCAAAATATAATCTAAATTTGCCAAGGCAACAATAGCTGATTTTTTGACCTCTTCACTTGGATCATTTAAAGCAGTAATCAATATTTCTCTAGCATCCTCAGACCCGATTACTCCTAAAGCAACAGCTGCCTCATGTCTAACAAAAAGGCTTGAATCATTATTTACAGCATCAGATAATGCTTTTATTCCACTTTTAAATCCTAATTGACCAAGAGAGAAAGCAGCTTCATGTCTAACCAATTCGTCAACGTCTTCTTTCAAGACTTTACTTATTATGTTAACTGCTTCGTTTCCACCAATCTCTGCTATAATACATATCGATCTAGTTCTTATGACAGGATCATGATGAAAAGCTAATTTATTAAAAAATTCAGTATTTCTATTGTTAAATTCATTTTCCATTTCCTCTATTAGTTTTAGCCTATCGTAATTTCCTCCATAATTTTTATTCAAATTAAATTTATATTTTTTTTATTTTGGATTTAATTCTTCTTATTTCCCTTCATAGGTTATTATATTTGTAATTATTAAGATCTTATATGCGTATTAGATATTGGCATCTCACTATATCTGAAGTTTTAAATGCAAAATACCCTATTGATAAGGTCAATCACTGGGAAATAAAGTGTTTGTATGGTGAATATCAACATTTTGGCATATTTTGGTATAAATATGGCACTCCTTTTGACAAAGAACCTATTCATGGATTATGTTTTTATTATAATGAAATTCCCGATAGAATCATTAGGGAACTAAATGAGTATCTCGTATCAAAATTTGGTGGAAGAATTTTACATAGGCAGACGAGGGTATTTCTTGAGGGTTCAAAAGAAGTTAGTGATCCTGATACTATCGGAAAACTAGCTAATGAAATAAGTTTAAAGTTTTCAATTCCAGTGGAAATAACTTTAGAATTTGAAAAAGTCACTAAAGAAGAAGTGGACAATAATGAATTTAATTTTCCTGCGAAAAAGTCATTACCAATAGTAGGAATTGATTAACTGATTAATAATAAATAGAATCACCAATAAAAGGAAACAAGCTATTTAATTCAATCAATATATTTTAAAATTGAGGTTAATTTATTTATCAAAGTAGACATACTAACGGGTTTGCTAATAAAATCTAGAACATCTACAGAGGGAATAACTTTAGTAAATTCCTCTTTGTTTATTTCAAAAGCGGTTATAAATACAATTTTCATATGAGGATTATTTTCTTTAATCCGACGATACAATTCAAATCCATTAATTTTAGGCATTCTAATATCGGTCAGAACCAAATCATAATAATCATCGGGTTTTTTCTTAAGTGATTCCAAAGCATGTTCTGCATCAATGAATGTATCTACTTGAAACCGATTTTTTGATTCAAGCCCTCTTTTAATAATAGATAATATATCTCTTTCATCATCAACAACCATTATTCTTGGCGGTATATTATTAGTTTTAGAGAGGTTCACGCCTATCTTATTTGTAGAATCCTACTAAAAATGTTATCTATTTAGTAGAAAATATAAATATTTTTAGAGTTATAGTATAAATACTAAATTTCTTATTTATTTATATTGTAATATTGATATAACTGCTGTTGTTCATCTTTTTATTAAATGGATAATTTAAATGAAGAAGCAATTAAACTCCTTCTTGATGAAAGAATTCCTGAATTTAATAAATTTCGACTTCATAATCTTACTTTCAAACCGAATTTGAGTCACCAAATTTTTTCTGGTAAAAATCTTTCTTTAGCTTTTCTTAATGGAGTAATATGTATTCAAGCCAATTTTTCAAATTGTATATTAAAAAAAACAAATTTAGTTCAAGCTGAACTCAATAATTCTAATTTTGAAAATGCAGATCTCACAGATACATTATTCATGTATGCAGAAATGAAGAATTGTAATTTACGAAACTGTAATATGAAGAGATCAAATTTCATGTGGACAAATTTAAATAATTCAGATTTATCGGGAAGCAAAATTACAAATACAATTTTTATTGAGGCTAATTTACAATCTGCTATATTAAAAAACATTAATAAGCAACAAGCATTTATGAAAGATGCCAAACTTGAATTGACGAATTGATTTTACAATAAATTTTTTGGATATAAAAATATTAATTTATTTATTAATGAATACCAGTAATTTAGAATGAGAAGAAGAAAACCTATCCTTTTAGTAGATGATACCATAGAGTCCCAAGAAGCAAGAAACATGTTGTTTTCAAATAACATTGATTTTATAGAATACGATATTAAAAAGTTTGGAGGAAGTTGTTGTGGGCATCTTCATACAATTAATGCTCCTAGCATTTTTGCACCAGAAGGAGTATATAAGGGAAAAGCTTCAATAGAACAATACATTACACAAGAATATTAAATAGAAATGAGAATCAAAATGCCTCCACGCAAATATACTAATAGAAGATATATAAAATAACATATTAACAATTATGAGATTTATATTTTAAAATATTATTAAAAATATGTTTTAAAAATTTTTGTACTATAAATACCAATTCTTATTAAATTTTTAACTTGTAAGAGTAAAGGTTTTTTATATGGTTAGAGAAGTTTTGTGATGTTGAAGAATCAAAATCTGGATTGGAAATCTTTAATCAAGAATTTTAATAATTTTCCAAAAGACGGTGTCGTTTTTAGAGATGTAAATCCACTATTTAGAAGTTCTGCTGCTCTACAACAAATTTCTAAAGAATTTATCAAGCCAGAAGAATTATCCAAAATTGATTTAATAGCAGGAATTGAATCGCGTGGATTCACTGTTGCTTCTTTATTAGCAGGAAATTTTAAAAAAGGAATTATACTAGTAAGAAAAATTGGCAAGCTTCCTGGCAAAACAAAGAAAAAAAATTATGACATCGAATATGGCAGTTCAACTATTGAAATCCAAGCTGATGCTATTAAAAAAGGTCAAAGCATCCTAATTGCTGATGATTTGATTGCTACAGGTGGAACTGCTTTAGCAACTGCAGAATTAATTGAGGAGATGGGTGGTAAAATATTTGGCTTTGCAGTAATTATAGAATTAGTATATTTAAAAGGTGCAGAGATACTAAGAAATAAAGGATATGATGTCCGTTCACTGGTGAAATATTATGAATAAAAATTTAAAATATACAGCCGCAATAGGAATATTTGGTGGTACGGGTATTTATGATCCCACTCTTTTTAACATAATTGATGAAATTAAAATTAATACCCCTTATGGAGAAACATCTGATGTAATAACAATTTGTGCATACAAAGAAAAGAGAGTTGCGTTTATTCCTAGACATGGAAAAAACCATCGAATTCCACCTCACAAAATCAATTATCAAGCAAATATCTGGGCAATGAAAGAACTTGGTGTTAAAGTAATCCTAGCACCTTCGGCAGTAGGAAGTCTTAAAGTTGAGTATAAACCAGGCGATATAGTATTGCCTGATCAATTTATAGATTTTACAAAAAAAAGAAAGTACACCTTTTATGATGGTCCGATAGTTTGCCATATTTCGCAATCAGAACCATTTTGTCCAGATTTAAGAGAAATTATAATAAAAAATGTAGATAGATTAAATTATAAAGTACATCCCAACGGAACATATATCTGTATTGAGGGACCAAGATTTTCTACTAAAGCTGAATCTAATTACTATAGAACATTACTTAAAGCTGATTTAATAGGAATGACACTAATTCCAGAATGCATTTTAGCAAGAGAAATGGAGATGTGTTATGTATCCATTTCTACAATAACTGATTATGATGTTTGGGCAGAAGTTTCTGTAAGTTCAAAGGAAATTATTGAAACATTAAGTAAAAATGTTGATAAAATAAAAAAATTGTTACTAAATGTTATTCCAAATATATCAGAAGAGAGAAATTTATGTAATTGTTCAAAATCATTAGAAAATGCATTAGTTTAATGATAATTATAGACTTTTTATTTTTTACATTTTTTATATAGATAGATAATATATTAATAATGTTATTAGATTTTTGAATTTTGCTTACCCCATTTGTAGATAGCGCTACTTGGGTAATGTCATATTATTCAAAAGGTTCACATCTCCTTCAATTAATTTTCTCTGGATTATAAGTTGTAATTTTTCCGGATCAATTTCCATTTTTTTTAATTTGGTAATGCATAATTTTGATAATTTTAAATTTATATTATGCCCTCCAATTCGTCCAAATGCAATAGCAGAAAATCTAAAACTTTTATTATTAACAATAAAATAACCATTTAATTTGCTGGCGAATTCTCCCCCTGAAGAATTTTTTATAAAGACATCTACTTTAAGATCATTGTTATTGCCAAACCCATACATAGTCTATAACTCTTTAGTAATTTCTATACTCCGATTTATATTGTTTTCAACAAGCAAATTCCACCAATCATTATCATCAATTATATGGTAGTTTGTAACATTTGTATTAATAATCGTCTCGTCATCTGTATCATAAAAGGAAAATTTTCCTTCTTTTACTATTTTGATTAATTTCCATCTATCTTTACCTAAACGATTTCTATTAACAGCAATAGCCCATTTGTAACTTTTATCTATTTTTGGCATCCCAATATGATCTGCTATATCTAAATTACCTAATCTTTTTTCTTCACAAAAAAGTTCTTTAGTGATTGCACTTCTCCATATATCAATTGCCCCTATATTTTTCCCTTTCTCATTTATATTGATAACGCCAAAATAGACTATTTTATCATTTTTAGAGTCATTTCTGCTCATAGGAAATAATTTTTTATTTATCCTTATTTAGTCCTTGCAGCATCAAACGGTTTTTCCAATGCAATTGCAAGGTTATCAATTATCAAATTTTTTTGTAAAGGAATTTTATTTTCTATGCATAATCTTTTATATCTATTTATAATAGCAAATCGAGGATGAAAAGTTTCAAATAGATTAGTTGAATATTCAATTACCATATTTTTTATAATAAGGGATTCTATTATTTTTTTACATTGTATGTCATCTAAATCTAAATTAAGGGAAAGCTGTTCCAGACTCATCATCCCTTTGTTTATTATAAGAAGGAAAACTTTAATTTCCAAATCGGAAAGTTGTAATTCTGTTTTAAATATATTGTAATATTTATTGTTCAAAAATCTCATATATTTCTATTCTCAATAATACAATAAAATCATCGTATTAATTTACTACTTTGGTTATTTATTTGGTTTTAAGGAGTTAATTAAAAAATTATAGGCTTCTGTAAGTATTTCCTTTGAATTTTTATAAGTAATTCTTCTCAGAGCATCTTCATATGACGCCCATACAAAGTCCAAATGTTCTGATGATAATACTACATCTCTAGAATTGGATTTAGCCAAAAAATAAACTACTTTTTTAGAGATTAAATGATTATTTCGTTTATATTTATAGAATATTTCTTTCTTAAATCCTTCTAGAAAAGTAACATCGATTATACCTGTCTCTTCTGTAATCTCTCTTAATGCTGTGTCTATATCACTTTCTTCTTTTTCTTTATTGCCTTTAGGAAAATCCCAATGTCCTGGAAAATAGTGTAATAGAAGAAAGATTATTGTTTGTTTATCTATATAAAATAATATTGCTCCAGAAGAAGTTTCATTCATCAAAAAAAATCACTCTGAGTGATTCAAGTTAATTATTCCTTTCTTCTAATGATATTGTTTGGTCATTTGTTAATTGATTTGGTAAATAGTCATGTATATCAAGCCATTCTTTTTCATCCATAAAATAACTACAATACCATTTTTTTAAATGTGTTTCATAAAATCCGTGTTCATACATATTATAGATATTAGCCATAATATATTATTAATTTATTACTTACTTTATTTTCCAAATCTTCTTCTACGATTTTGATAAGTTCTTATAGCTCTCATAAAATCAATTTTTCTAAATTCAGGCCAGAATACATCCATAAATATCAATTCACTATAAGCACTCTGCCAAAGTAAAAAACCGCTTAATCTTTTTTCTCCAGAAGTTCGTAAAATTAAATCTGGATCAGATTGTGGAAGATGAGAGGTATATAGACACGATTCAATTATTTTTTTATCAATGTCATTTACTTTTAATTGACCAGAACTAACCATAGATGCTATTTTCTTAATTGCATCCACTAATTCTTGTTGCCCACCATATGCTACTGCTATATTTAAAAACATAGAGTCATATGAAGAAGTTTCTTCTTCTAAGATTTTTAATATATGTTGTAAGTTTTTAGGTAATAATTCTATATTACCTATTGCTTTAATTTTCATTTTTCGTTTATGAATACGATTGTCATCCCGAAGTTTTGTAAGTTTTTTACTCAATAGTGCATAAATATTGGTTAATTCCTCATTTTCTCGTTCAAGATTTTCATTAGAAAGGACATAAATGGTAGTTATTTTTATTTCTAGATCATATATCCAGTTTAACAATTCTTCTGCTTTCTCTGCTCCAAACTTATGAGCTCTATCTACTCCAAAATAATGGTATTTAGCCCATCTTCTGTTTCCATCTAAGATAATAGCAATATGGTTTGGTAAGACATATCTAGATATTTGAGATTCCAGCCATCTTTCATAAATTTTATAAAAACCTGATATCTTAAATATTAAGTCAAATAAAATGGGATTATTAAAAATCGGGATTTTCATTTAATATTTTTCTGTGAGTTATAAAGTGTTTAATACTTATTTATTTTATATTATTTAATCTTATTTAATAGATTCTCCATTTTTTCTATTTCTATAATATTGATATAGGAAAGTAGCAGCTACTAAAGTGATAGCCAATCCAATAAGTAAAGATGAAATAAGATTAAAAGGACTAGCTCCTTCTGTTAATACAGAAGTGAATTGTGAAATTGGATAGTATAATAGAATTAATATTACTAAACGTAGAATATCAGAAATAGCTTTTATACTTCCTCTAAACCAATTCCCCAATAAAGTACCAGCTAAAATAGTCCCAATTCCAATCCACATTAATAAAATAGTTCCTCTAATAAAACTTCCAACTATTTGTTTATTGGTAACAATTTCCCAATTTGTCAATTTTTGTGTAACAATTTCTTGAGGGATATGTGAAAGTCCATTAACAATAGACACAACAATTATTAACAATCCCGCTACCAGCGAAAAAATTCTTATGAAACTTGTAGGAGTAGGTTTACCTAATGCACCTATAGATTTATCAATATCAAAAGCACGTATTATAAAGGCAGAGCCCAATATGCTTAGAACTAATGCAATGGCTTCCCTTGTCAAACCAAATATAGTAGCTATACCACTAGCCACAAACAATGCACCAGGAACTCCTAGAAAAAATTTTGAATAACGAGGGTCATAAACTAACATTTTAATATACTTACCAAAAACTGCATATGAATATTCAACACTTCTACTGTGTTTAATTACCACTCTTTGAACTGATATTATCGGTATAAGTGACTGAATAACCGGAACTATAGTTTCATCATCTTCACCATCAGATACAATTACAGAAGCATCAGCTTTAAATCTTTTGACTAGAAATTGTATTTCCGATCCAATTTTTTCATCAGCTTCTATCCCTCTATTGTATTTTCCTGCAACAATGGCTACTTCTACCTCAAAACCTCTTTTTAATAGATCTTCATAAGTTTTTATAGCGGCAAATATAGCATTTGCATCAGAATCCTCTGGATCTTCAATAGCTAAACGGATACCTGCATTGATACAGGAATCTCTTCCTACTACTGGAGTTTCGATACCTCCTTTAGAGCCTATATCATCGTCTCGATCAATACAAAGTACGATTATACGATTAAAATTCTTTTTCTGTTTAGTAAGTAAATCTCTTCCTAATAGATTCTCTCCATTATTAGCATTTGACAAAAGAGGACCTCTATCTTTTTTTTATCATTTTCACATTAATTAATTTATCTAATAATAATTAAAATCTACATATCTTGAGTTTTAAATACAAATAAGATTATCTTAATGATATTGGCTCGAAATGAATTAAGACATGCTGTAGGCAGCAACAACTTATATAATAAAATATACAACTAGTATATTTTAATTATAAATTTAGTTTAAGATATTGACAAAAAATTTAATTATATTAATTAATCAGATTATTAGAAAGAGGGAGAGAGATAGAAAATTCTAGATATTATTACATATATTGCAAATCATTATCTTCTTTCCACATATTTATCCTTTGATGAAACCAAGGATAAAAACTCGTATTTTTATCTTCAAATTGTTTTTTAATTATTTTGGCAATTGATTTAGATACTTGTCCAGGTTCACCATAAATTTCCTTTTTGTTTTTTGATTTTATTCCAAAATCATCAAATTTATCATAGAGATGATTGACCATAGACGTAATCCATTCAGAATTTATTGGAGGAATTAATAAATTACTTTTAGCATCAAATATTGTTTCAGGTCTATCTGTATTTAACCTTATTGTCAGGGATAATACATTTTTAAAATATAATAACTCTTCCTGCATTGAACCAGAATCTGTCATTTCAGCCCAACATTGTCCGCTATCCAAAAATTCTATTACTTGTCCATATTCTTTCCATAGAGGAGTGATTAAGAATTTGTTTGGAAATTCTTTAGCAAGTACCCTAATTTGGTCTTCTAAACCATAAAATTTCAAGGCTGATTTTGTAGCATTCAACATAACTAGGATCACTTTATGATCAGAATATTTTACAATATTTACTAATCCATGTATAATAGATCTGAAACGATGTTCTGTTAAATTTTCTCTTCTATGGATATCCATTCTTATCCATTTTCCATTTTCTAATTGAGGATATAAATCGAAAATACTTTGAGATACTTTTTGTTTCCTCTTTAAGTAAATCGCATCTACTACTGAATTTCCAACAACGTGAACAAACTCCTCAGGATAACCTTCCTTGACAAGATTATCCTTATTAAGTTGAGTAGGAGCAAAGAAATACTGAGTGCCAGCAGAACATATCCAAGTATCAATTTGTTCAGGAAATGGTTCTTCTCGTGCAACAAACCATTTTCCTTCTAATTGTTCATTAATAAATTTTTCAATGAGATCTAAGCTAGGTTCTTGTGTAACCTTTAATTTTTTCATAATTTCTGGACTCATGGATCTTAATCCTGCTTCATTTTGAGCGACTTTTTGGCCCATTCCAAAAACCCAGGCTAAGGGAGCAATTCCTGCAACTAAGGTATCACCATGAACAACAGGAAGTAATTTTGAAGTTGAACCATATTCCTCTTTACAAAATCTACCAAATGAACCAAATTTAAGAATTAATTCACTTGCTTTCTCCATAAGATCTCCTCTAATTTGCAAGTCACAACCTACTGATTCTTCTAATTTAAACTCCTTTATTCCAAATCCCAAAATATCATCAAAATGTTGGCCTGTATCTATAACAAATACTGGCAATTTTTCTCTTTTTGCCTCAACAACTAATGGTGCTTGTTTATAAAAATCAGGTTTAGTTCCGATTACTACAGAAAGAATTGGGCTATTTTCTTGTTTTGCTATATGAAAAATTTCACTTAATAATGAAGTATTTACATTAATGGGCAGATTTTGTTTCGATATTTCAATTTTCTCGATATTTGAAGTCTTCAATTAAATCTCCTTTGTTTATCAATTCCTTTTTTAGATTTTAGGTAAAGAAGTAATCCAATAATAGATATTCCTATTCCTCCAAATATAAAAATATATGGGACTATCAGAAGAATAGGTCGATAAAATTCACCAGTAATGCTTGAAGTAAAATTAATACAAATTATCATTCCAATGATAAGAATTATTCCAGAAAAAGATAATAATAATCCGCTCAGTTTATTACCATAGTTTTTTGAAAAACCAAAAGATATTCCAGCTAGAATTAAAGAAGGAGCAGCAGAAATAGAAATTGTCTTGATAATGACTCCATCTATATCAACAAATCTTTCAGGTCCTTTCCCTTCACTGCCAATTAGGAAATTATAAAAAGAAGTAAGCAATAAAACAAACATTATTGATAGTCCTAATGATCCTAATGATAACCAGTTCTCTAATTCTAATTTAATATTTAATATAGATTAGTCAACTCCTACAATCTTTGCAATTTCTTTTCTGGCTGCTGCACCTAGCTTAGAAGCAGACAGCTCGGGAAAAATATTGTTAACAAAAACGCCAAATCCCTTTTCTAGACCTGTTCGTTCAATTGTATGTGGATAAATTTCTATGTGCCAATGAAATTGTCTGCTATTTTTCTTTTCAGGAGATAATTGAAATATAAGGTTAAAAGAAGGATTATTCAAAACATGAGCCATTCCTCCTAAGGTCGATCTTAAAATCATAGCAAGATCAAATAGTTCTTTTTGAGAGATTTTTGTTATAGTTGTAGAATGTTTCTTAGGATAGATTGAAAATTCATAGGGATATATAGATGCCCAAGGACAGAAAGCAATAAAATAATCGGTTGAAAGTATTTGCCTAGGTCCATCTACTTCAGTTGAAATTGCAATACAAGAAGGACAATTTCCATTCTCATTTACAAATTTATGTGATAATAATGCCTTAGATTCTATAAAAGGAGGAATTTCGGAAAAAGTCACAATGTCAATATGAGAATGATCAATTTTGGTTCCGCATTGGTTACCATTATTAATATAGACAGAGACATAAGTAACTTTTTTTTGGGTATATAACCATCTTATTCTATCTTGTAAAACTAAAAGCACATTACACCATTGATCTACTGAAATCTGGGAGAAATTCTGAGTATGATTTGGAGTAGCTACTAGAATCTGATGGTAGCCGTATGCTGGTTCGCTATAGAGAGGTTTATCAGTATAGAGAGTAGAACTATGTGGAACAATAATAGGTTTATTACTATTGAATACTCTTACACTCCAATCTTTAACTACATTTCCTTCAGAATCAGATAAACGTTGGAGAATTCCGCTTTTAATAACAAGGGACACTATTGCTGGTTGCGTATATTTTTCGTTGCCAGGGCAATAAGGGCAATTTGTTGTTCCTGTATTTTCCTCGCTTGTTCCTTCATAATTATTAGGGTATATTACAAATTTATCCATAACATAGTCCTTTCTTAATTCTCCCAAGCTATTTTTCTTTTTTTACGTCATAGTTTCCTTTAATTAAAGGTTCTGAAAAAAATTAACAATGTTAACTATTATTATACTGAATTATTATTTAACTAAGCCAATTGATATCTAAATTTATATAGCAATTATTATTTTCCTTTAAAAATTTTAATAATCAATAAGTTTAAAATATAGGTCATAACTTGATAAATTATTATGACACTGCCAAAAGGTTTCGGATCAAACGTAAGTAAAGATGGGAAAAGAAATTTTAATGACTGGTGGAATACCGTTCCAGCTGATTTAAAACAGAAAGCTAGAAGAGGAGATGAAAATAATAAGCCTTTATTAAATCAAATTAATTATGTTCTTTTGCATCTTCATTTAGCAGGAAAACATGATGCAAAGCCATCACATGAAGAACTAAAAGATTGGCTTCACAGCGGCCAAGTAGATGCAATGCGCAGCAAATAAATAAATAAATTATTTTCTTTCTTATTTTTTTAGAATTCAAAACAACTTTTAGTTTTAATCAATTTTGTACCTGTTTTGTTATTAAACTAGAGAGTATTAATAACTGTCTATAGCACTGGAAAATGATGATGGATATAAAAAAATATCAATAATAATAATAATTTAATAATAATTGAACTTATTTTTAACTTTCGTATTTACCAAATTTAAACAAATAATCACAATTAAGAGGAATTTACTATTTTAAAAAATAAAACATATTATTTGAATTCTTCTTCTAATATTTTTTTCTTTTTATTTAACTGAAAAATTCTATTTGTATACTCTAGAGCTTTTCTCCTTGGTTTCTTAAAAACCATGGATTGAACCAATAAATGATTTTCAGGAATCACCATTCCTGTTTGATCATCAGAATATAATATTTTAAGTACATCGTCTTGTGTTCTTATAACTTCTTGATGAATATGAACCATATTTGTATCACCATGAACAAATCCCATTTCAAGTGCCTTTTTTCTAACGTCAGCAGTTCCCTTTGCAGAATTTAGAATACATATACCAAACTCATTAGCAAATGTATCTAAAATTTTATTTTTTGAAGGAGCTTTGTCTTTAAATCTAATTGACATTTGATGTAAATGCATCATTCTTGAAGGTACCTTATAAGACTCAACAAATAGATTTGCATTAGGTATGAAAGATTTTACGTCATCCTGATGGTGAGGATTTTTATCCCATTCTATAGAATCTTTTACATCTTTTGAATCTTCTAAATCGGCCCATCTTCTTATTAAGCTTACATCATATCTAATAATTCTATCGCCAAAGTTTTCAATCAAAGGCTGCATAATTCTTCCCAAACCAGAGACGTTACAACTTCCCTGTATAACATAGGATTTATCCACTACTTTATCATAGTTTACCCTTGAATTATGAATAATATCTGCAACAGAGTATTTCCCTTCTCTATCCTCTCCACCTTGAAATATAGCCATTTTTTTCATGGGCACATAATATTTTTTTTTATTTTCAAATCCTAGACCTTCTTTAGATGCATCTATTACGATATCACTTTGTTCAATAGCTTCTTCAATATAACCACTGAATTCCAGTTTTTTATTATTGAAATCTTTTTCAATAGATTGTGGTATAAAAATTTTATAACCTTTGGAAACAGCTTCTTTTGCTCTTTCATCAGCACTATATTTTGCTATACCAATCAAATTTACTTGTTTATCTAAGTTAAATGCTGTAGCTAATCTTCTTCCAATATTACCATAACCATTAATAAATAATTTAACCATTCTCAACCACTAAAATCTTCTTGAACTATTGAGTTGAAAGTATAATATATTTTATTTCGATTTCGATTTTGTCTTTGGATAAGATATAACGCCAAATACAAGATCATTCTCTATTTTGTATTGAAATGTTTAAATGAGTTTATAATTATTAGTATAATATCTACAAATAAATGAAAATTTTAATTATTGATAATTATGATTCTTTTGTTTATAATATTGCACAATCATTAGGCCAAAATAATATAAAGACTTTAGTATACAGAAATGACAAAGTTACTCTTAATGATATTAGAAGGATGAATGTAGATGCAATAATCATATCCCCAGGCCCAGGGAACCCAGAAAATAAGAAATATTTCGGAATTTGTAATAATATTATAAAAATATTGGGAAAAGAGATTCCAGTTTTAGGAATTTGTTTAGGACATCAAGGTATAGTGTCAGCTTTTGGAGGAAAAATCACTAATGCAGGTAAAACCAGGCATGGGAAAACGAGTAAGATATATTATAAAAATGATCCCTTATTTGAAAATGTCAAAAACCCTTTTTACGCCACTCGCTATCATTCACTTATAGCGGATAAAAAAACTTTTCCTAATTGCTTAGAAATAACGGCAAATTCAGTAGATGATAATGAGATTATGGCTATAACTCATAAACAATATCCTATCAAAGGAGTTCAATTTCATCCAGAATCAATATTAACAGATGAAGGATTGAAAATATTGAATAATTTTATTTCGTTTATAAAAAAATGACAGATGAAGAGTCTAATATAAAAAATATTTTGAATAGTGTTTTCTCTAATGAAAAATTACTACTTAATGAAGCTAAAGATTTATTTAGAAACGTAATTGAAGGCAAAATCCAAAATTCTTATGTTACTGCTCTCTTGAAACAGATTTCATCTAGAGGAGAAACAGTTGACGAAATTCTTGCAATGATACAAACTATTAAGGAAAATTCTATAACTATTCATCCTAATATCAAAAATCATTTGATCGATATTTGTGGTACAGGTGGCGATAAAATCAAAACATTTAACATTAGTACTGCATCTGCAATTGTTGCTGCTTCTGCAGGTTCAATTATAGCAAAACACGGAAACCGATCTGCTTCAGGTTTGTGTGGTAGTGCTGATTTTTTTGAATTTATTGGATTAAATCTAAATAATTCCCCGCATGTAGTATCTTGTAATATTGAAAAAATAGGAATAGGATTTTTGTTTGCACCTATTTTTCATCCAATTTTAAAAAATGTTTCTAAATTAAGGAAGGATATAGGTATAAGAACAATATTTAATATTGCTGCACCCTTATGCAATCCCTGTGACAATTTAACTGGTCAAATTATAGGAGTTTCTGATCCATTGTTATTAAATAAATTAACTAAAGTTACTGAAAAAATAGATAAAAATTTCTTTATAATTCATTCATATGATGGCTTTGATGAAATCTCTAATACTGGATCAAACAGGATAATATATATTAAAAAAGGAGAAATCAATAATTTTAATCTAAATCCGATGGAGGTAGGAATACCCATCACTACTTTAGATAAGATTTCTGTTAAAAATAAAGAGCAATCGGTAAGGCTGACTCTGGAATCAATATATGGTTTATCTAGAAAAGAAATAGAAGATATTGTTGTTTTAAATTCTGCGCCAGTATTGGTTTTGTCTGATATTGCCAAAGACATTAAGGAAGGAATAGATATTTCTAGATCTGTAATTAAAGAAGGAAAAGCAAGAAAAAAATTACAAGATCTAATTAGTTTTAGTGGAGAAAAAGAAAAGTTATTTGAAGTTGAAAAGCGTTTTGATATATTTTAATAATTTATCCATAGTATAAAATTGAGTAGTTAAAATTGAGCAAACTATACTTTTTATCTAAATATTTATATAAAAAATAGCTACAAAAAAACTATGGATAATCAAATACATTTTTTAATATATAGTGAATATTATTATTATTATACATTAAATAAGTCATAATTAATAAAAATAATTTTTATTAGAATTAATTTATATTTCACATTTTATGATAATGAATATTATTTTATTATAATAGTTAAAAAAAATTCAGCTTTTGAATAGATTACAAAACAAATAGACTATATATTAAGAATTAATATTTTTGTTAATCCATTAAAAGAATTACATTATAACATGTACATTCTGTTCTAATGCAAATGCTTATATGAGTTCATAAAAATAAATATACAATATTGAGCTTACAATTTAATACATTAGAAGATAAATCAAATATTTTATTAAATAGAAGAGAATTGAGAATTTCCTTAAAAAATGCAGCAGGAAAAATAAGTAAAATAGAATTAATAAAGATGTTATCCAAAAATTTTAATGTAGATGAAAAGAAAATCTTTCCCATTTCATTGGATAGTGAAAAAGGAAAAAAAGACATTAAAGCCACTATTTTTATCTATGAAGATTCAGAATTAGCAAAGAGTCACCTTCCAAAGTATAGAATACTTAGAAAGCTATCAGGTGAAGAGAGGAAGAAAATAATTGAAGAAGAAAAAGCTGCAAAGTTGAAAGCAAAACAGGCTTCTAAGGCAGAATCCAAATAAAAAAAGGAAGTGAAATAAATATGGTAGATAAAAAAAAGGAGGATAAAAATTCTCAAGCATACAAGTTCTTTAAAATACAAAATGACTCAGTAGAACGCATTAAGAAAGATTGTCCTAGATGTGGAAAAGGAACATTCATGGCTGCTCATAAAGACCGACATACTTGTGGAAAGTGTGGATTCACAGAATTTATTCAGAAAAAAACAAAATAATTTGAAACTATTTTATTTAGTTATTTATTTATTAGGTTAATCTTCTAAAGAGGTTATTTTTTCTTTTAATTCTGAATTGATTGAAAAATTCAATATACATTCTATTGGGATTTTGATATTGTTATCTTCTAACTTGATTATTTTAACTGGAAGTCCTAGATTAACCCATTTTTGAATTACTCTATTTTCCAAGGTCGAATCCTTAAATCCATGTTCAAATTTATTTGTTACATATTTTAACAATATTTTATCATTACAGAAAACTTTTTTTGGATCCACTAAATGATTCAAGTCTTCATATACATATTCATAGAAATTATTACTCTGGTTATCGGAGATTATCTTCATTCTTGTTATTTTAGATAATAAATGAAGATAATGTAAAAATTCATGTCCTAATATAGCATAGATAGAACTTTTTGTTCCATATGCAAGTAAAGGAGCCATAACCTGAATGATAATTTTTAATTTATTCTCATGGTTCAAAATTGGAATAGTCCTTGCAAAGAATAGTCCATATTCTGCTAAATTAGGAGAAGAATATGAAACTATTAGATTTGGTTCTATATAAAAAAATGGAAATTTAATATTTGTGATATCCTCAATACGGTTTATGCCTTCTTTTACAATTGCAAATCCTTTAAAAATTAAATTATATAGTTTATTGGAAATTTGATTATCTAAATATGATAATTTGACTTTGTATAGAGGATCCAATTCCATTACTATTAAAAATTACTATGTTATATATAAAAAAATTACTAATCAAGATATATCAAGGATATCAAATTTTAAAAATTCACATTGATTATTTAGTTTTAATGATATATTAGGTTTCATTAATTTCCTTCTTCCTTCAATAAATTGTCTTAAAAACAGACCACTATCACATTCTAAAATAAGTATTAAATGAAAAGGATCAAGTTTTTTAAATTGAATATTATAAATTTTCTTATATATAAATTTTGACTTGTAATAATAACGTATTATAGAAGTATTTAGGTCTCTTAAATTTCTAAGATAAAAATTACTTATAGGACTAGCTGTTTTTACAAAGATTTTATTCTTAACTCTAAAATTAATATTTGTATTTTCTAAAAAATTTTTTTTCGCTATAATTTTAAAATCTAATCCATTGTTGCTAAAAATCTTGTTTAATTTTATTTGTCTTTGCCGTGGATTAATAATATGAACATAAAAAAATCTCCCTTTTCCGAGAACTTGACTATTATCATCCTCACTCCCATACCAGTTAAAAATCATCCTATCCATTTTGATATAGTTTGACAAAGTTTTTTGTATAATCATTTCAATTGATTGTTTTTTTGGTATGGTAATATTTGGATTATTATTATCTTGAGATTGATTTTCTAGTCCCTTTTTTTCTTTTTGAGTTAGCAATTTTGTCTTTTTATATCTGCCAATCAAATAAAAAGGACGAGATAAAGTTTTAATAGAATAATTATTATTATTATTATTATTTGAGATAAAAACATCGATTTTAATATCAGGATTAATAAGTTTTATTTTTTTTTTTGATATGGATTTAAATTTGTTTCTTAATTCAAAATTAAAAGCAGATTTTATATTTTCTATATCTTTTATTTTATAAAGTGACCTAATATAATCTTCTTTATCAAACATAAAATATGGTAATGAGGTTCCAATTGAAAATGAATGATAATCATATTTTTCTTGAAAATCAACTATATGAAAAATTCTCTTTACAATTTCATCAATCTTGTAAAAAACACCTTTGCAAATGAAACAGTCACTGATCTTTTTTTTATTGTCTAATTTTAAATGAGGAAAATTTCTTTTAAGACAGAAATAACATAACGAATCGTAAAAATTGAATATTTTTACATAGTTTAGATATTTTGATTTATTATTATTAACCAAAACCAAATCTTCTTAACATTCCATGCATTTGTCTACCTTTTGCTTGTTTCATCATTGTTTTTGAATTATTATATTGTTTTATCATATCTTTTACTTCATGTTCTGTAATTCCAGAACCACGAGATATTCTTTTTCTCCTTGAATCGTTAATACTATTAGGATCTTTTTTCTCATCTTTTGTCATTGATTGTATTATAAATCGCCATTTCTCGATTTTTCCTTGCAATACATCTAATTGATCATCTTTTATCATTCCTGATAACCCTGGTAAATTTTCTATAACGTTTCTAAATCCCATTTTACTAACATTTTCCATTTGAGAATAAAAATCCTCGATTGTCATTTTACCTCCAAGCAATCTCCTAGCTTGGTTTTCGTCTGCTTCTAGTTCTAAGCTTTTTGCCATATCCAAAAGGGCTTTGATATCACCCATTCCCAGTAATCTCCCAACAAATCTTGTTGGCGAAAATAATTCTAAATCATCCAAACGCTCTCCTGTACCTATAAAAACAATTTTTGCTCCCGTAGCAGCTGATGCTGCTAATGCACCTCCACCTTTTGCAGTTCCATCTAGTTTTGTTATAACTATTCCTCCAATTGGAGCGGCATCATGAAATGCTTTTGCTTGACTATATGCTTGCTGTCCTATGGTTCCATCTATAACTAAAAGAACAAGATCAGGCTTTGTAACCTTATGCATTTGATTCATCTCTTCAAGTAATCCAGATTCTTGTTTATGTCTACCTGCTGTATCGATAATAATCACATCATATCCCTGATTATCATAATATTGTAAACCATTTTTTACTATTGAAATTGGATTCTTATTTTCTTCTTCTCCGTACACTTCAACTTTAATCTTTATACAATTCATTTTTAATTGGGTTAAAGCTCCAGGTCGCCAAGTATCTGCACCAATTATTCCCACTTTATACCCATGTTTTGAAAGCCATCTAGCAATTTTAACAGTACAAGTAGTTTTACCACTTCCTTGAATTCCCAACATCAGTATGATATTTTTTTTACCAGGTTGAAAATGGAAAGAAGAATCTTCTTGAATTGATTTAGCTTTATCTACATGAATAATTTGGTCACCACTATAACCCAAAAGTGAAGAAATTTCATTATATAAAATTGTAATAATATGGTCTTTTTTTGTTAATCCTTTAGGAGGCTGCTCATTCAATGCTCGTTCTTTAAGATTTTTTGTTATAGAAAGGACAAGCCTTACATTAACATCTGATTGTAATAATGATCTTTGAATATCTTTACATAGTGAATCTATAAGTTCTTCATTTATATCAGACGCTCCAATTATTTTCTTTAAAGCACTTCTTAGGCCTGTTCTAAGATTATCTAACATTTACTTGTCTAATAAGACAATATCCGATATTTCTACTATACCTCTTTGTCCATCCCATCTTGTCTTTGATTTTCTAACTTCTAATCTTTTTTTGAAAATAGGACAATCTAGAACTAGTGTTTCTGCTTCACCTCCTTCAAAAGTTATGTTAAACCCATATTTCTTACTCAAGAGAATTAGAGTTTGCAGATTTGCAGGTGTTATATTAGTTCCAAGCCAATTAGCTTCAAGGCCCATTGCCGATATTCCAATAATTTGAATTACAAAATTATTAGTAAGTAATTTATTCATATAATCATACTGATCGATTTGCCATAATGGTGAAATCAGTTTTAAACTATGTTTTTCGCAAATTTTATTGAATTTATTTTTTTGGAAATTCGAACTTATTCCTCCATTAACAATTCCATTTATATCAAATTCATTTTTTGCTTCTTCAATTAAGTTATCTAACTCTTTGCATTCTTCCTCAATAGAAGATGAATAAATATTTTTTGTGATAATAGGAATTTGTAATGCTTGAGATTGGATTTTAGTAATCCAGATATTAGGATAATGAAATAGATAACTATCTTCTGAATAGGGAATCAAAGTTAATAGACATTTAATTGATAGTCCCAATTTTTTAGCCAGATATAAAGAAAAAGTACTATCCTTTCCTCCAGAAAATAAACAAGCAACTTTCAAATACAAAATTCAAATCATTTACCTAATATTTACTATAACATTAGAGATAAATCGAGGAAGATCAAATTTATATTCCTATTAAAAATATTTAGAGGGTTCAGCTATTTCAGGAAATAGTTTTACTAATTTTTCATGTTTTTCTAGAAAATTAAAGCCAATTTGAGTGGTTTTATACAAACCAGTAATTTTCGAGTATTCTATAAGGCCACTTTTTATGGCCAATGAGAGGTAACGAATAACTTGAGAATGAGATACAGATGCCTTGTTCATTATAGCGGTTTGATATTCCCAATTATATTTTGCACAACGAAGAATTGATGCAATCACTTCTATATCTGCACGGTTTCTCATTTAATTCAAAGAATCCTCCATTTCCTATGAATAGGCCTCATTTAATTGAAATAAAAAATCATTTGACAATTAATCGAGACAAAATAGTATGTAAATTTTATAACTATTTTATTATTTTTTATAGGCAATTAATTAACTGACACCTCAGTAACTCATAATCTTCTTCATATACAAAATGTATGTATCAGACGGCTCTTCCTATACTTCATCGGTGTTTAAATTGGTTATTAGTATTATTATTTTAGATATTAATAAAAATATTTGCGAGATTATATTTAGTAAATCAAATTCAATAACTTTTCATTTTTATTATCCTTATCTTTTTAATAAAGCATGATATCTGCTAGAATAGTAAAAACAAATGATCCTCTTGTTATTGAAGAAATGAACGTTCCAAAGCCTAAGAATGCCCAAGTTTTAGTTAGAATAAAAGCAGCAGGAATTTGCCATAGTGATTTGCATTTATGGGAAGGTGGTTATATGGGTGCAGGAGGAAAATTTATGAAAGTAGAAGACAGAGGAGTACATTTTCCTTTAACTCCTGGCCATGAAGTTTCTGGAATTATTGAAGATGTAGGAGAATCAGTTCTACAATTTCAAAAAGGCGATAAAGTATTAGTATATCCTTGGATAGGTGATCAGATATGTCGTTCATGTAAAGCAGGTGATGAGCATTTATGTGAAGCGCCCCAAACTCTTGGAATATATCAAGATGGTGGTTACTCTGATTTGATCTTAGTTCCTAATTACAAGTATCTTATTAAATTACAAGAGATAGATTTTAACTCATCTGCTTCTCTTGCTTGTTCTGGATTGACTGCATATACTGCAATTAAAAAATCCTCAGCAATGCCTGGAGAGAATTTAGTGATTATTGGTGCAGGAGGATTAGGACTTATGGCAGTTCAAATTGCCAAAGCTATAACAAATGCTACCATAATAATTATGGATGTAGATGATGAAAAATTAAAAGAAGCCAAAAAATTAGGAGCAAATGTAACAGTAAATTCTATGTCTTCTGATCCCATCAAGGCGGTCAAAGATATAACTAATGGTAAAGGCTGTGAAGTATTAGTAGATTTTGTAAATAATAATAAAACTGCTCCAACAGCTATCGAGGTTTTGAGAAAGAGAGGAAGATATATTATGGTCGGCCTGTTTGGCGGTTCATTAGAATTGAATTTGCCTCTTGTTCCGCTTCGGTCTTTTAATATAACTGGAGCATATACTGGAGGATTTAATGATTTGGTAGAATTAGTATCTTTATTTAGAGCGGGCAAAATCAATTCAGTGGTTTCTAAACATTATAAATTAGAAGATGCTAACAAAGCTTTGCAAGATTTAAAAAATCGTAAAATTATAGGGAGAGCTGTTTTTAATCCATAAAGTATTTAATTCATAATAAATTTTTGTATCCCGCGAGCAGGATTTGCCCCATAATAACTAAATATATTTAGTTATTATGTTTGAGCCTGCGACAATTCGGTTTCTGAATTAATGTTAGCCTGATAGGCTGAAAATACGGTTAGCTAAATTAGCCAACTACTACAGCCGAAAGCTCTACCAGGCTGAGCTATCGCGGGATGATTGTTTTTCTTGTGCCTATGATATATAATTGTGACTCATATCAAAAAGAGAAATTGAATATAATTATAGAAGATACTTTGAAATATCAAATGAAGAATAAGATATTATTTTATCTACACCAACGCGTTTAAGCGAATAAATTAAATTTAGAATAAAATAAATCTCGTCTAATACTCCAATTTCAGATGCAGCTTTTATCATAGAATATTCTCCTGAAACAATTTGAACAACTATTGGAATTTTACAAAATTTTTTAATTCTATATACAAGATCAAGAGAAGATATTGCAGGTTTAATCAAAACCATATCAGATCCCTCATAGATATCCATTTCAATTTCTCTTTGAATTTGTCTTGGATTATTATAAGATACTTGGTATGTGGATTTATCTATTTCATTGGCGCTAGCGGTGTCAAAAAAAGTCTCTGATCTAAATGGTTTGTATAAGGAAGAAGATTGTTTTGCAGAAAACGAAAGAATTTTTATATTATTATAACCATTTGAATCGAGTGTTTCCCGAAGTTTTCTGACTTGTCCATCCATCATAGAAGATGGTGCTACTATATCTGCTCCCGCACTTGCATGGCTAAGTGCAATCTTTGATAGTAATTCAATTGTTAGATCATTATTTACTACTACTTCTTTTTTGTCATTCTTTTCTAATAGCAATCCACAATGACCAGTTTTATTATATTGGCATACACAAACATCAGTTATAACGGTAATTTTATTTCCAAAGTTTGATTTGATTAATTGTAGAGAATTCTGTATTATTCCATTTTTGGAAAATGACGATTTCCCCATATTATCTCTCAATCTTGGTATACCAAAAAGAAGAAGAGAAATTATCCCTTGGTCAACAATCTTTTCCACTATCTGTATAATCTCATCATATGAGATCTTAAAAATTCCAGGCATATAAGATAGCTCCTGAAAACTATTTTTATTTTCATTAACAAATAATGGAAATATCAAGTCACTTTTTTTTAAATTAAACTGTTTCGAAAATTCATAATAAATATCATTATCAAAGCTCAACATTTCTTCTTCTTCTTATTTTACTACTTCTTCGAATTAAACTATTATTTTATTGTCTATTTCATTGTTTTGTAAAATAAAAGCTATCATTATTATTATTATTTTTTATCTACAGAATCATTATTATCATCGCCATTATTATTTAACGTCCATGGGAACCATCTACCAATAATTCTTCCCCAATCAATTTTAAGGTACAAGAATATAATTAAAATTATTATGCTAATACTCACTCCAACACCTATATACAGATAAATGGGATCCGTACTTTCCGCTGTCAACACTTCTACTACTGGTCTTCCAAATAACACACTACCGTATACAATAAATTCATTTAGAATAAATTTTCCCGTAAAAGTAGCTATTGCAAATTTGGCTGGATTATATTTTGCTAAT
>DASSVK010000124.1:0-33333 GCA_035706205.1 Nitrososphaeraceae archaeon
TATTATTTCTGGAAAAGGCTTTATCTTGTATTTTTCCTTGGTTGTTAAATTCATAATTGAATGACTATCAAGATCAATTTCTATTTCATCATTATCTGAGATTTTTTTGATTAAATCAGGTTCAATTTCTATAGGTAAAAGATATCCACCATCTACTGCATTTCTATAAAAAATTCGGGCAAATGAAGGAGAAAGAATCGCACGAATACCAACTTGATGTAGGGCGATGGGTGCATGTTCTCGACTGGAGCCGCATCCAAAATTTTTTCCAGTTATTAAGAAATCTCCTTCCCTAATTTTTTTTGCAAAGTTAGGATCAAGTCCTTCCATGGCGTGTTTCCCCAATTCTTTGTGATCATGAATTTTTAAATAAGGACCAGGAATTATTACATCTGTATCTATATTATCTTTGTTATATTTGTGAATTTTTCCCCTCAAGATATTCATGGCATTTCATTCCTTGGATCTGTTATTTTTCCAGTTACTGCTGCCGCAGCTACGACTAAAGGCGAAGCCAGATATGTTTTTGATTCAACATCTCCCATTCTTCCTGGAAAATTTCTATTAGTAGTACTTATACAAATTTCATCTTTTGCAAGTACACCCATATGAGCGCCACAACAAGCACCACATGTAGGAGGACCAACAACTGCGCCTGCCTCCATAAATATATTTACTAATCCTTCCTTGATGGCTTTCAAATATATTGACTGAGCAGCGGGTAAAACTTCAGTTCTGATTTTAACTTTCTTTCCTTTGAGAACCTTTGCAGCCATTCTTAAATCTTCTAATTTTGCGCCAGTACATGATCCAATATATGCTTTGTTAATTTCTTTACCTTCAATATCTCCTACCGAACATATATTTTCTGGAGAGAAAGGCTTAGCTATAATGGGATCTAAAGATTGGATATCGTAGTTAAATGTGTCACTATACTCTGCATCCTTATCACCTTTTACAGGTACATATTTATTTTCAGTTCTTTTTTTTAGATATTCAAAGGTAATCTCGTCTGGTTCAATAATTCCATTTTTAGCTCCTGCCTCAGTAGTCATATTAGTCAATGTTAACCTTTCTTCCATAGACATTTTATCTACTACCTCTCCGGAAAATTGCATCGCTTTATAATTAGCACCGTCAGTACCAATATCTCCTATTATTTTTAATATTATATCTTTAGCCATAATGTATTCTGGTTTCTTTCCCTGAATTTTAAAAAGAATTGTTTCAGGTACTTTAAACCATATTTTTCCATTCATTAATACATAAGCAATATCAGTATGACCTAATCCAACAGCAAAAGCGCCCATTGCACCTGTTGTATTTGTATGAGAATCACCACCAACATAGATCTCCCCAGGCAAAATTAATCCTTCTTCATGAGAAAGAGTGTGGCAAATTCCATATTGACCTAAACCATATTTATAATGTTTTTTTATTTTGTATTTGCTAGACCAGTCAGTTAATAAGGCAATATTATTGGCTGAAATCCTATCAGAAGCAGGAACAAAATGGTCTTCACTTATCCAAACACGATCAGGATCCCAAATGCGGTCCAGATTTTTACCTTTTTTTTCCCATTCTGAAAAAACTTTAATTACACCTGGACCTGAAACATCATGTATCATAACTTTATCAATATTTGCTATAACTACATCATCAGGAGAAACTTTATTTTTATGAGATGCTCTAGCCAAAATTTTTTCCGTAATAGTCATTCCCATTTCTTATTATCAAATAAAATGTGTCAATTCGCGAATAAAAACTTTATAAAAAAACTAATAATGAGACATTATATCATAAAGAAATATTGATCATATTAAATCCTATTAAAATTAAAACTAAAAGAAAAATATTTGATCTTTTTGAAACAATAATATCCTCTAAATTTGAATTTAAAGATAATGATATTTTAGTAGTTTCAAGTAAATTTGTTTCTATGAGTGAAGGATCCATATTAGATCTACAAAAAATTAAACCTAGCAATAAAGCAAAAGAACTTGCCAGGAATTATCAAATGGACCCTAGCTTTGTTGAAGCAATAATAAGAGAATCTGATATTATTTTTGGCGGTTTACCTGGATTCTTATTAACAATAAGGAATGGAATCTTAGCTCCCAATGCAGGAATTGATAAATCCAATGTCCCTTCTAATAATATTATTTGTCTTCCAAATGATCCATTCTTCTCTGCTGAAACCTTAAGATTAGAATTTTTAACGATATTAGGTATACGGGTTGGAATAGTTATTTCTGATAGTAGGTTAATGCCAACTAGGATTGGAACTACGGGAGTTGCTATCGGTTGTGCAGGGATAGAACCAGTAGAAGATCAAAGAGGTAACAAAGACCTATTTGGGCATGTATTGAAATATACACTTAAAGCTACTGCAGATTCAATAGCTACAATGGGAACATTTGTAATGGGAGAAAGCAATGAATCAATTCCAGTTGTCGTGATTAGAGGTATCAATATATCTTTTACTGATAGAAGGCTTTCATGGAAAGATTTAGCTATTGATTATGAGACAGATATTTATTTTCGCAGCATACAAAACTTAAATCCTATCCTATAATAATAGCATATTATTTTCATAGCATTTTAATATAGCCATGATCTCAAAAATTTCAATAACTAAATGTCTGAATTCCTTACAAGATATCCAAAAAAAATGAATTTTTTAAAAGGATTACAGGAATCTATCAAATCTGAAGATATACAATTTGATCATCTCAGTCTTTTGGTTAAGACAAAGAAAGATGAAATCATTAAAGCGCTCATTTTAGAGGGATTCACTAAAGTAAAGTTTGAAAATAAAAAACCAGGGCAGATTGGTCATGGATTTACAAAGAAGCTTAAAAAACCATGGGAAATACATATTAGATTACTTAAGATGCATCAGGGATTAATTGCAATTCAAGGAGAAGTTGAAATTTCAAGAAAATATATTCAACATATCAGATCTGTACGTGCTCCAGTAATATATGAAATAGAATCAATTTTAAAAAAACATAGGATCGAATATAAGATTTGGAATGATAAGGTACGTGATTATATCACAAATATTATTGAAAATCATCAAATTATTCTTAATTCACCAAAATTACCAGCAATGCCTTGGATATTAATGATAATTTTTGGTTCCATGATTGGCTCATTACATGGACTAAAACTATTCGGGATCTTTTAAATTAAATTAAAGAAATTCTTTTATGATGTTATGGTTAGTTATTATTCATAATATAAGATGGGAATTCCAGAGAAAATCAAAGAAATAGAGGATGAAATTCATAAGACTCAAATAAATAAAGCAACGGAATTCCACATTGGACTTTTAAAAGCCAAGATTGCAAAACTTAAACGAGAATTAGAAGAAAATAGGCATGGCAAAACTGTCTCGGGTGGCAAAGGCAGTTCTGGATATGACCTTAGAAAAGAAGGGGATGCTACTATAGTGTTAATTGGCTTTCCAAGTGTAGGGAAATCAACCCTATTAAATTGTCTGACTAATGCTAATTCAAAAATAGCTTCATATCAATTTACCACACTTACTGCTATTCCAGGGATGATGGAATACCGAGGTGCAAAAATACAAGTAATTGATTTACCTGGAATAATTAAGGGTGCAGCTTCAGGAAAAGGAATGGGTAAAAAAGTTCTCTCAGTAGCTAGAAATGCTGATTTAGTATTAATAATTGTTGATGTATTTCAACCTAATCATTATTCGATATTGATAAAGGAATTATCGGAAATAGGTATAAAGGTTAACAAAAAACCACCAAATGTTCATATTCACAAAACAGAAAAAGGAGGAATTTCAGTAAGTTTGGATCAAAATTCGCAAATTTCAGAATCAATGGTAAGAGAGATGTGTAGGATTTATGGCATACATAATGGTAGGATTACAATACGAGACCCCAATTTGACTGCTGATGATCTTATTGATGTTCTAGCTGGAAATAGGGTATATCCTCATTCTATAATAGTCTTAAATAAAATTGATTTGATTGATAAAAAGGGCCTAAATGCCATGATTCCATTTCTTGGAGAAAGTGTGATACCTGTTTCAGCAAATTCAAATTTAAATATTGAAATACTTAAAGAATCCATTTTTAAAAAGTTAGAATTCATTAGAATTTACATGCGACCGAAAGGAAAAGAAACTGACTATGAGGAACCACTTATAGTAAGAAAAGGAACTAAAGTAAAAGACATTTGTTCAAAACTTCATCGGACACTGTTGCGTGATTTCCGATTTGCGTTAGTTTGGGGAAAAAGCGTTAAATTCGAAGGACAAAAAGTAGGACTCGATCATGTATTAGTTGATCAAGATGTTTTAACAATAATTAAAAAGATAAATGCTATCTAAATAATTAATATGTTTTTAAAGGGAAGAATCTTTTCCTTCAATTTTGTCTTTTTCATCATTTCTTTTTCTGAAATTTGTATAAATTAGTACTCCAACTATCCCTGCTATTATAATATAATTGACTGGTGGATTGAGATATTTCAATACCAAGCCTACCTTTGGAACGACATATGCAACAGTACCAATGTAGTCCTTTTCTCTTATGGGAAAGTCTGTTCCAGGTATAAGGCCCTCATTTGCATCACCCTTAGTTACTATTATTTTTTCACCAAATCTATCAGTCATATCTATAATTCTATGAACAATTACCCTATCACCGCCTTCTGGCCTATTAAATACGATTATGTCGCCAACCTTTAAACTATCGAATGTGTTTCCATCTTTTACTAGCAAAATATCTCCTATGTTCAATACTGGAATCATACTTCCACTAGAAACAACATAAAATGGATTATCTACATTGAATACTACTTTGACAGCAAACCATATCAAAACTACTCCAATAACTATTATTGCAATATCTTTTATTATGCTAAATTTTTTGTCCTTTTTCTCTAGCAATTCTAATTATTTTCAAATTGTTTGTTACATAAACTTTTAGATTAAAAGTTATATAGGGCAGCTCAGTCAAATGCCTTTATTACATGTATATGGTTTCAAGATTAACTCTGATTCCTCATAGCTGCCTAAATAGTAAGTATAATTGGATTATTTAATATGATAGTCTATTGCCTTTTTTGCTATTAAATCTACATATGTATTTTTATTTCTAGGTATATATTTATAAGAAATAGTTCTAAACTTTTTTTCCAAATTATTTATCTCTCTAAATAGAATTTTTAATTCTTTTTTTCTCATTTTTTCCTTAAATTTTCTTTGTTGAACTATACTCATACTATCTGTATGAATACTGACTTCATCATCCATTTTTAATGCAAATTGTAAAGCTCTTTTTAGCGCGAAATATTCAGATAAAAGATTTGATTGAAATCCTATAAATTCACCATACTTTAATATTAAATTCTTATTTCTAAAAATTAAAATCCCTATACCTGACGGTCCTGGGTTTCCCCGTGAGGCACCATCTATGTTAATATTAAGCACTCTATAATAAATTGGTTGATAACCGATTTATGATTTTTTTCCTTTTTTATTACTAATATTAAAGTTCATTCAAAATAAGGTTTATAATTATCAACCAGCTCACTTAATGGAAATTTTTTACCCCCCACAATCTTGAGATCTATGTTTGTCTTTCTGTTTTTATCTATATCAATAATATTATATGAATTTTGAAAAAAACCTCTAAACCTTGTTGACGAAGTGGTGCCTGCATAAGCTATTTTTAAAGTTCTTAAATTCCAGATCCATGGTCTATGTTTATGGCCACATAAAACGAGATCTACTGAAGATTGTAAACATGACCTTAGCGCATCTCCTGCATCATAAACAATAACTTTATCAGTTCCAGTATCCGGTATGCTGATTAAATGATGATGCATTACAATAATTTTTAGTTTATTTTTAATTTTTGTTAATGTTGTTTCCATCCATTGATTCTGCCTATGTCCTACTTCTCCTTCATCCCTATCAGGACGTGCTGTACTTAATGTTAAAATAACTATATCATCCAATTCATATATTGGATTTTTAGATGGAAAAAATTTTTTAAATAATAAATATCCAGTATGCCTATAATCATGGTTTCCAGGAATTACAATCTTTTTTTTACAGTCCAATCTCGCTATTTCCTGGTGAGCCTTCTCAAATTGAAATAACAATCCATCATCAGTGAGATCACCAGTAATTATAATACAGTCAGGTTTCATTTCAGAATTGATCTCATCAACTAATAAATCAAAAATTTTTTGCTTGAAAAAACCACCAACATGAATATCAGAAATTTGAACGATTCTCATATTCCTTTTCTTTCCTGTCTAGGCTTATTAAATAATACATCTTGTCTTTGATAATACTATCCAACTATCACAAATACTTAATTAATTATTTAAACAAATTTAGAAAGACTCTAATATTGAAATTTCGAGATTAAATTTGCAAATGCCCAAACGCCGGTTCAAACCAACCAAGCCAACAAAAAAAATAGGTAAAAAACAATTACTATTACCACCAGTGATGATTGGTGTTGCAACTTTGGCAGGAATAATAATCATGCAATTATCTCCTCCTCCTCCTGTTTTGGACATTTGCTTAAAGGCTCATAATGTTGAAACCTTCAATATTTATCCTATTGTACAAATTTTTGAGAATGGTAAACAAAAATTCTTACCTGAAGGAATTGGTAAAGAACTGAAAGAAGGAAAAGAATGTTTGCATATAATTCATACAGATGAAGTAGGTGATAAAATCCATATTGAATATATAAGACCAATAAGACTTTCAATAAATGATTTTATGCAACTATATTCTTTGGATAACAAAACCATAAGTGTTATAGATAATGAAACAGGCGCAATAAATAAAGAAATCCTTACTCTAGATAATTACGATATTCAATATTCTTATTTTTCAGAAAATAATGAATATACAAAGATATCTGATCTTACATTAATGCCACCTTTTACTAAAGATATGGTTGTACGAATTGACTTACGATCCAAATAAAATATAAATAGAAAAGTTCAAGTCAAAATTTGATTATTTTTGGTACAAAAAAAAGCTGTTGTTATAAAAGGTGATGGAACTGGGCCAGAATTAGTAAAATGTATGATGGATGTTTTGAAAGCATGTAATAGTTCTATAGAGCTTATACCTGTTGAAGCTGGATCTGAATCTTGGGAAAAAAATAAAACAAGTTCTTATATTACTGACGAAGTTTGGAAATTACTTTCTGAAAGTGATGCTTGTTTCAAAGGACCTACTACTACTGTCCCAGATCCTAATGCTCCTAGAAGTGTAGCAGTTAGCATAAGACAAAAATTTGAGTTGTATGCCAATATTAGACCAATAAAAACATACAAGACAGCTCAAGTTAACCTTGATTTTGTTTGTGTAAGAGAGGCAACAGAAGGATTGTATTCTGGAATAGAATTTAAAACCAGTGATGACTCTGCTATAGCAATTAGAAAAATAACAAGAAAAGGCTGTGAACGTGTTACTAAGAAAGCATTTGAATTATGTAATGATTTAAAATTTAAGAAAATATTTGTTATTACTAAAAGAAATATTTTAAAAGAAACAGATGGAATATTTGTTTCTGTAGTAGATAGATATAAGAAAGATTTTCCTAATATAGAAACTGAAGAATATTATATAGATAATGTTACGCAACAAATAGTCAAAAACCCAGAGCGATTCAATAAAAGCATATTATTAAGTACAAATTTATTCATGGATATAATCTCTGAATGTGCCTCTGGGCATGTAGGATCAATAGGAAATGTTTATTCTGGAAATTATGGAGATAAATATGCAATGTTTGAGCCTGCTCATGGAAGTGCACCAAAGTACGCCGGTAAAAATAAAGTGAATCCAGTAGCCACTATTTGCTCTGGTGCATGGATGGTAGAATTTCTTGGTGAAAAAGATATATCCAAAGCTATTTTTAAGGCTGCTGAAGATGTTATAAATGAGAATAAATTTGTGACCTATGATTTAGGAGGTACTGCCTCACTTTCACAAATGGCAGAACAAATTTCTCAAAGGGCATCAAAATTACTGACAAAATAATAGAATTGAATATAAATTCTCTATATCTGATTTATATAACTTAATTCATATACATAAAGTGTTTCAAAAAATAATTTTTTTTTATTAATTATTTTCTTATTTAATTTTTTTTTACAAATAAATTTATCAATTTTTAAGATATCTGATAAAGATGAAACTATTAAAATCATATATCCATTTTTTTTCAAATTTGTTAATCCAGACTCTATGAAATGAATAATTTCTTCTATTCCTGTTATGCCTCCATGTATAGTTCTATCATAAAAAGGATCATTAGGTAAATAAGGTGGATTACTTACAATTAAATCAAACTTGCCATATATTGCTTTTGTTGCATCACAACATATCAAAGTTATTTTTGAATTAGTATTTGTTTTACAGTATAACAATGATTTAAAATCTATATCAGTAGCTACTACATCTTTAAAATATCTTGAGAGAAATTCAGAAACTATTCCAGAACCTGTTCCTATTTCAAGTGCTGAATCTCCAAAATAATTTTTAATTGAATCAATTAATAAAAAACTATCCAAATTAGATTTATACATTATAATTATTTTGTCATTGTTATTAAATCAACTGTGAAAACCTAATTATTTTCTTCGGATCCATATCTTTTATTTTAAGATCTATTTGATCAAAATTTGCATTAAGTTTTTTATTTAATTTATTTATATTTTTATTTTTAAAAGAAAATATGAAATGAATTTTTGAAATCGTATCTTTAGAAATTACACTATTTTTCGAGATTAGCTTTATCACTTGAGAATTTACTTTTGGTTGTGGAAAAAAGGATTTTTTATTTACTTTGAATAATGGTTCAATATCAAAACAATATTGTGTTATAGCTGATATTGCTCTATAATTTTTATCTCCTGGTTTTGATTGTATTTTTTGACTAAATTCTTCTTGAACCATTATGATCGCTCTTTCAAATTTTTTTGTTGCTAACCATGATAGTATTTCTTTACTTTTAGAATAGGGAATATTAGATACAAAAACATCAAATTCTAAAGATTTGTCATATTTAAAAATGTCATCATTTATAATTTCTAAATTTGAATATTTTTCAGTTAAAATTTTAACTCGGTCATATAGTTTATTATCTATTTCAAAGGATTTAACAGTATTAGCATTTTTACATAAATATGGTGTAAGTATTCCCCTTCCTGTTCCCATTTCACAAACATTTTCAAAAGATTTGATTTCTGATAACTCTGTTATTTTTTTTGTTACTCTTAAATCTATTAAAAAATTTTGTCCATAATGTCTTGACCAATTCATTTTCTTACAAAAAGATTCATTCTTGTTTCTCCAGAAATTTCCTCTACTATTCTTTTTGTAATTAATTTCTGTAGATCCTTTACACCTACCCGTTCTTGAATATCATTAAAGCTATCAAATTTTTTCTTTTCTCTTTCTGCTATTATGCTTTTCATATATATTTTACCAATCCCAGGAATTAATTCTAATCCGTGAACACGTGGAGTAATCGGTTGTGCATTATTAAAATAGTCTACGAACCTTTTTTCTTTAATATCTACTATTTTCTCTATTGCTATTGGTATTTCATTTCGCGCTGAATCTGAAAGATCATTGTAATTTAATCTTCCTAATACGCTTATTATTTTGTTTCTTCCTTCTCTTCCAATGTAAACTCGTTCCCCAATTTCAAAATTTTTGGAAGGATCTCCTAGTAATTCTAGTAAAGTTAATCTTTCTTCTCCAATAGCTTGTATTATAATCCCTTCTTTCTTTTTGACTGTCGAAGATTTTCCTCTTATTGTAAATTCTATAATATGAGCATATTCTTCATATTTACGACTAACGTGAAAGCTACCGAATGCATTTCCTTTACTATTATCTTGATAATGATCCGGTAGTGACATTAATCTTCTTCCTTTAAGGTGTTTTAATTATCTTTTTTTAAAATGTCTAAAATTCTATTTAATGTATCTGTTAGAATCAATTTTTTCCATCCAAATGTAAAAGCTCGTAATTCTTCAACAGAGGTGGGCATAGAATTTGCTACTTCAACTGCTTCATCTTCCTTTAAATCACAAGATTTTACTAATTCATTTATAATTGTTCTTGAATGTTCCGAAGACGTCTTTGCAAATTTAGATACATAATCAAAGGTCCATCTTTGAATTTGATCCATTTCTTCTGTTTTTACTTTTTCTAAAATCTCTTTGACTTCTGGCAAAGATATAACTTCTTTTTTTAATGTTTCCATACCAAATCCTCTAGGAAGTTAAGGGTTTTATGTGATTTCGTTTTGTCTGTAAAGTTTTTTCTTTATTACCTATTGTAACTGATACTTTGATAATTCTTTTTCCTACTTCTTTAATTATTCCTATCTTTCCTTGGTATCTTCTATGAGGCATTGTATTATGTTCACTAGGATCAATACTAACAATTACTTTATCTCCTATTTTGTAATTTATTAATAAATATGAAATACCTCTTAGAATATTACTTTTGGTTAATATTGATCTGGATTTTCTCTTACTTCCATGTGATTTTGGCATATTATAATTAAATTTCCTCCTTAATTTAACATTAACTGAGATTTAAATAGGATCAGTTACTCCTTGCTCTCCTAGAGAGAATAATGCTTCAATTTCTGCATGATAGGGACTATCAACTATTCTAGCGATTCTATTTTTTCCTGCTTTTTTTAAATAAATTCTATATGTGCTTGAATGTGCAATAATATTTCCACCGATAGGTTTGAAAGGGTCACCAAATACTGTGTCAGGAGCAGATTGAATTTGATTTGTTAAAATAATTGCTATTTTGTAAGCTTCAGAGATCCTTATTAACATATGCATTAATTTATTTATTTTTTGTTGCCTTTCTGATAAAGTACTTCTTCCGAGATATTCTGCACGATAGTGTGATATTGCTGAATCTAATACTAATAATTTGATTTTTTTAGTTTCAAGAATGTTTCCAATTTCTTGAATAATTAATTCTTGATGTGCACTGTTAAATGCTTTTGCAACTACTATGTTTTCTAATACTTTTATATAATCTATATTTCTGGATTTGGAAATTGAAACTATTCTTTCTGGTCTAAAAGTATTTTCAGTATCAACATAAATTACTCCTCCTTCTAAGCCACCTTCTGATCTTTTTTGCTGGACCGTTACTGATGAAGTATGACATATCTGAGTTTTTCCTGAACCAAATTCCCCATATATCTCAGTTATTGCATTAACTTCAAATCCCCCTCCTAATAATTCATCAAAATTCTTAGAGCCTGTTGAAATCCTTTCTATATTTTTTCTTTTATTATAAAGCTCCGTTGCAGGAATAAACGTTTTTTGGATGATATTGACTTCTTCCAATTTTATTCTTGCCTTATTACACAAATCACTCGATTTTTCCATGGTCATGCCTGTAATCTCTGCGACATCATGAGGTCCTCTGATTAATAATTCCTTTAATGATTTAATTCCAGCTTCAATTAGATGAACTTTGGTTGCAGGGCCAATATCATCTAGAATATCAAGATCTAAATTTTTATTACTATTATCTATATTTATCAATTAAGATCGTTTTTAATATATATATTCATTATTGAACTAAATATTTTTTTGGTATTATCAATAATTTTTACTAGTTTTTGTTGAATAATTTAAATAATGTTTATCAACAATCTTTCATATCACGTGAAATTATAATTGATTGTTGATCTAAACCTCGCAGGAAAGCATGTAATTGTAATTGGAGGAGGAGTAGAAGGTAGTAGAAAAGTTAGAGGTCTATTAGGTCAGAATTGTAAAATTACTGTAATTACTGAACGCTTAAATTCATATCTTGAAGAATTATCCAATGAAAAAAAAATAGAGATAATAAAAATGAAGATAAAAAGTGATAATGTATTAGATAATTATCATGATATTTTCTTGATATTAGCTGCTACTGATAACAAAGAACTAAATAGACAAATTGTAAAAAAAGGACGTTCTATGAAGTCATTTGTTTATGCCGCAGATGATCCTCCTATAAGTGATTTTTCATACGCATCAATAATAAATATTGAAGGAGTCATGCAAGTGGCAATTTCTACTTATGGAAAAAGTCCGATAATGGCTCGTAAACTAAGAATAAAAACAGAACGTATTTTAAGAAGAACAATAAAGCAATCAGATATAGAAAATACCAAATTACAGGAATTTGCGAGAATGGCTGCACGACCAAGAATTAAAACAGTAATAGAACGTAAAAGATTTCTTTATTCATTAATAAATAATAAAAATATCCAAAATTTAATTAATGAGAACAAAATAGAAGAAGCAAAGGTTGCAACTATAGAACTCTTAAACCATTGGAGTGATTCAAAACATTGACATTAGTTAACAAATCACTTGATTTGCTCAATTTTAGGATAACCTATAAGGAAGCACCCATTCACCTGCTTGAAAAATTTACCTTTAAAGATATTGATAGAGCCTATGAATCTTTCCTTGAACATTTGCAATTGAAGGAATGTCTAATTTTACAGACATGTAATCGTGTTGAAATTTTCGCAGTTGTAGATGAAGGATTGGATTTACAAAAAATAATATGTTACTGGGCTACTTATTCTAATTTATCCACCGAAGAATTTTCTAAAATAGTGGAAATTGTAAAGGGTGATAGAGTTATTCAACATCTTTTAAAATTAGTTTCAGGATTAGATTCTTTAGTAATTGGAGAAGATCAAATTCTTGGACAAGTAAAAAGATCATATGAATTCGCTCGAAACAATAATTATCTTGGATCTTTTCTTTCAATAATTTTTGAAAAATCTTTAAAAGTAGGAAGCAAAGTAAGAGCGTTGACAGGAATTAATAGAGGAAGTGTTTCAGTTGGATCCGTAGCAGTTAATCTAGCAGAAGAATCACTTGACAGACTAGATGACAAGAAAATATTGCTGATTGGCTCAGGTGAAGGAGCAAGTCTTATAGCCAAAGCATTAAAACGACGAAATGTTTCTTTTCTGGTTACTAGTAGAACATTTGAACGGGCTAAATCATTTGCAGAATCTCTCGCAGGTACGCCAATAATTTTTGAAGATGCGATGGATTCTCTGCCTTCTATCGATATTATTTTTGTAAGTACTATAGCACCATATTATCTAATAACATATGAAAGGATAAAAAAAACCATGGAAACAAAACATTCATCTTTGTTAATTTTTGATTTATCCAATCCAAGAACAGTTGAAGATTCTATTTCACAAATTGATAATGTCTCATTATTCAATTTAGATCAAATTGGATATATTGTTCAAAAAAACATTAAATGCAGAAGAGAAGAGATTCAGTCTGCAGAAGAAATCATTGCAGATGAAATGAGAAATATGGATTTGATATTAAAAAGAAAAAAGGCAGATCCAGTCGTTATCTCAGTGTTTCGTAATGTAGATAAAATAAGAGAAAGAGAGTTGAATAAAGCTCTTTCTATTCTTGGACCTAAAATTGGTCCCAAAGAGAGTAAAATAATTGAGCAATTTTCTCATGCACTTTTAGAAGGAATTTTATCTACTCCTATGAATAATCTTCGTAGACAGATACAAAATGGTAATAATGATGAAGAACAGGAACTTATGCGTATAGCTGCCAAACTTTTTAACTATGAAAATGAAGCAAATATCTGATAATTTTTTTGGAAATAATAGGTCATATTTTCCTCAGGTTCGATTAAGACGTTTAAGAAAAAATAAAGCAATTAGAGATCTTCTACAAGAAACTCGTATTTCATTAAATGATTTGATTTATCCTTTATTTGTTGAAGAAGGATTGAAGAATCCTAAAAATATACCTTCTATGCCTGATATACAAAGAATTCCACTTTCAAAGATTGTTGATGTAGTTTCAGATATTTTGGATTTAGGAATTAAAGGTATTGTAATTTTTGGAATCCCTATTAAAAAAGACAATAATGCCACATCTGCTTATAGTGAAAAAGGCATAGTACAAAAATCAATTAAAACAATAAAAAAGAACTTTGGAGACAAAATAGTTATAATATCAGATGTATGTATGTGTCAATATACATCTACAGGCCATTGTGGAATAGTTAAAGATAATACTGTGGATAATGATTCGAGCATAAATATTTTAGCTAAAATTGCTGAAAGTCATGCTGCAGCAGGTTCTGATATTGTTGCACCATCTGCTATGATGGATGGACAAGTTCTTGCAATTAGAGAAAGATTAGATGAAACAGGTTTCAATGATACATCTATCATGGGATATTCAGCGAAAATGGCATCTCCATTGTATTCACCATTTAGAGATCTTGCTGATTCTTCACCATTATTTGGAGATAGAAAAACATATCAGATGCCGATCACTAATTTACTTGAAGCTTTAAGAGAAATTGAATTGGATATCAATGAAGGCGCAGATATAATTATGGTAAAACCTGCTCTTCCATATTTGGATTTAATTTGTAAAGCAAGAGAGAATTTTAAACTTCCACTCTGTGCCTATAGTGTATCTGGAGAATATGCCTTAATCAAGGCTGCTGCAGAAAAAGGATGGGTGAACGAAGCACAAGTAATGCTAGAATTTCTTTCATCAATTAAAAGAGCTGGCGCCGATATTATCATAACATATCATGCCAGAGAAATGGCAAAGTTGTTATTAGAAGAAAAATAAGATTCTTATAAATAGATTGTTATAGTAATATACTTGATATTTGACAAGTCTGAAAAATTATTTCATCGAGCAATTAAAGTAATTCCGGGAGGTGTTAATAGTCCTGTACGATTCTTCAAGCCTTATCCTTTTTTTGTTTCATCTGGTTCAGGAAGTAAAATAGTTACTGCTGATCATGAAACATATCTAGATTACTGTATGGGTTACGGTTCTTTAATTTTTGGACATTCATATGCACCTATTGTTGATTCTATAAAAACTCAACTTGAGAACGGAACTTTATTTTGTATTCCATCAGAAAAAGAGGTATATCTTGCTGAATTACTGACAAAAATAATTCCATCTGCAGAAAAAGTAAGATTAGTAAATACTGGTGCAGAAGCGACAATGACTGCAATAAGATTATCAAGAGCTTTCACAAAACGAAAAAAAATTATTAAATTTGATGGAGGTTATCATGGAGCATATGATTACGTTTTAGTAAAAGCAGGATCAGGCGCTGCAGCTATTCCTTCAACAAAGGGTTCACTTGAAGAAATTTCAAAAGAAACTCTGGTAGTTGATTATAATAACATTGAAGACTTAAAAAAAATAATTGAAAAAGAAGCAGAGAATATTAGCTGCGTAATAATTGAACCTGTTTTGGCTAATTATGGGCTTGTAATTCCAGAAAAAAATTATCTAAATGAGATTAGAAAAATAACAAAAAAATATGGTATTGTGCTTATATTTGATGAAGTAATAACAGGATTTAGATTATCTTTGGGTGGTTGTAGTGCTTTTTTTGGTATTACTCCTGATATATCTACTTTTTCTAAATCACTAGGAAATGGATTTCCAATATCTGCTATTTGTGGTAAAAATGAGATAATGGATCAACTTAGTCCTGTTGGAGATGTTTACCAAGCCAGTACTTATGCAGGAAATCCAGTTTCTGTAACAGCAGCTATCACAACCATAGAGAATCTTGTAAAAAATAAAAATAAAGTTTATCCAACTATTAGTCGCCTCTGTGATACTTTAGTAATGGGAATTAAAGATCGTGTAAATAACTTTGAAAATTATTTTACCATAAATTCTATTGGATCTCTATTCCAAATCTTTTTTACAGCCGAGGCAGTTACAACTCCATTTCAGGTTTTAAAATCTGATCAAAAACTCTTTGAAAAATTATTCTGGGATTTACTTAAAAAAAAAATTTTTATACCACCTTCACAATACGAAACATGTTTCATTTCATATTCTCACAGTGAAGAGGATATAGAAAAAACTATAGAATGTTATTCCGATTCTTTAAATGCATATACTAAACTAAAATGACAAAAAGGTTGCGTATAGGTACAAGAGGTAGTAAATTAGCATTAGCACAAACACAAATAGTTATAAAGTCACTTTCTAAAATAAATAATTCTATTGATTATGAAATTGTTAGTATAAAAACAAAAGGAGATTTAGCTAGTAGCAATAAACCATTATTTTTTCTAGATAGAAAAGGTATTTTTGAGAAAGAAATCAATGAATCCGTAGTTAAAGGAGAAGTTGATTTTGCCATTCATAGCCTTAAAGATCTTCCTTCAGCAATTCATCCTGCTCTAAAAATAGCTTCTATTCCGAAAAGAGAATCAGTAAATGATGTCCTAATCAGTAAAAAGAAAAAACGATTAGATCAAATTCCATTCGGTTCAACGATAGGAACGAGTAGCTTAAGAAGAGCAATCCAAATTCTTTCTTTTAGAAATGATTTTAATGTTATTCCCATAAGAGGAAATATCGATACTAGAATAGAAAAGGCATTAAAAGGAGATTATGATGCAATTGTTCTTGCTGAAGCAGGATTGAAAAGATTAGGAAAGGAAGAATATATTAGTGAAATATTTGATACTAAGCGATTTCTTCCAGCTCCGGGACAAGGAGCACTGGCAATAGTATGTAAAAAATCAAACAAAAAACTAATTAATTTTTTAAAAAAAATTGAACATCATCCTTCCAGAATCTCTATTAACGCTGAGAGATCTTTTATTTCTAAAATCGAAGGTGGATGTCGATTTCCAATAGGTGCATATGCTAATTTGTCTGAAAAAACCAAGAAAATAAATTTTTATGCAAAAATATTTTCTTCTAATGGTTCTGAATATATTACCATCAAAAAAATTGGTGACTATGATCAATCAGAAAAACTGGGAAATTTGGTTGCTAATATCTTAATACATAATGGCGCTTTAAGGTTAGCTGAGGGATGGGATAAAGCTATAAATGAATGGAACAAATAATAAAATAAAAGGAAAAGTATACATTTGTGGTGCTGGACCTGGTAATCCTGATTTAATTACAAAAAGATGTTGGGATTTACTAAAAAATTGTGATATAATATTATATGATCGCTTAGTAGGAAAGGAAATCCTAGAATTAATTCCTGAAAATACACCAAAGGTATATGTTGGACGATCCTCAGGGGACCCTACTACAAACCAACTAAAAACCAATCAAGTTATGTTACAATATGCATTAAAAGGAAAAAAAGTTTTGAGGCTTAAAGGAGGAGATCCTTTTATTTTTGGGAGAGGAGGAGAAGAGGCTGAATTTCTAAATGAAAATGCTATTGATTTTGAAATCATTCCAGGAATCTCTTCTGCAATTGGTTCCGCCGTCTATTCAGGAATTCCCCTTACTCATAGACAATTTTCCTCATCAGTTGCAATTGTTACCGGGCATGAAGATCCTACTAAAAAAGAGAAGAGTATAAGATGGGAGAAATTAGCAACGGCTGTAGATACTATTGTGATTCTTATGGGTATTGAAAATTTAGAATCAATTATAAAAAATTTAATTAATCATGGTCTTTCAAATGATACTAAAATAGCAGTGATAGAAAACGGAACTCTAAAAGAGCAAAAAATTATCATCGGCAATCTCAATAATATAAGAAAAAAAATGGATGATGCTTCTATAAAGCCTCCTGCTGTCATTATCATAGGTGAAGTTGTTTCTCTTTCAGATAAAATTAAGTGGATCTAATTTTTATAACAATATGTTTACAGGTATATGAATTTGAAGATTATTGCAATTACAAAATCTGAAGGTTTAATCTCAAAGGATTTTATTGCTAAAATTGAAAATAATAACTGGAGATTAATTGTAGTTAAGACCTCAAAAATAGTAAAATCTGATTTTAAAATTGTTTCTGAAATTTTTAAAATTATTGTTGATTGGTCGTCTGGTTATATTATTTTTTTAAGTTCTAACGCAGTTAATGTATTCTTTAAATTTGCTTATGATCTAAATCGAATAAATGAAATAATTCATAATATCAATTCAAAATTTACAGTTATTGCTATTGGACCATCTACCAGAAATGAACTCATAAAAAATAGAATAATAGTGAATAATATGCCTGTAGATAATTCTTCTGATGGGATTATTGATTTACTTTCTAAATTAAAAAATGATAAAAATATATCTAGAATAATAATTCCTCGAAGTTTACAGGCAGATAAATATCTAAAAAAGAAACTTTTAGAAATAGGTTTTATAGTTTATGATTTTTATATTTATGATGTTCAACCTGCAGAAGTTGATGATGTATGGATTGAATTTTTTGATCTTCTTAGAAAAGGGAAAATTGACTCATTGATCTTTACTAGTCCTTCAAATGTTAATTTTCTTATAAATATCATAAGAAATTGTTCTTCGGATCTATTACCTTTAGTTTATAAAATTAAATTAATTTTATCTATCGGTCCTCTTACTAGCAAAGAACTATTAAAATATAAAATTCCATTTATTGAGTCTAAAAATCATTCTTTAGAAGGTATTTACGAAATTCTCTCTTGCAATAATAATGATTAAATAATAGTGCTTTTTTTTAATAATACTAAATTTAATAGTATTTAGGTTGTAAAATTTATATAACATAACACCGTTATAAAATCTATATGACTACAGAAGAACTTAATATGGATTATAGTAAATATGATTTTAAAGATTCTACTGACTTGTATTTTTATACAGGTAAGAAGGGCCTTTCTCGAGAAACCGTTGAAGAGATTAGTAAAATTAAAAATGAACCTCAATGGATGCTTGATTTTAGATTAAGATCTTATGATATCTTTATGAACAAACCTATGCCTGTATGGGGAGGTGATTTATCAAAAATTGATTTTCAAAATATTTATTATTACACAAAAGCATCAGAAAAACAAAGTAAAAGCTGGGATGACGTACCAGAGTCTGTTAGAAAAACATTTGATAAATTAGGCATACCAGAAGCCGAAAAAAAATTTTTAGCTGGTGTGGGTGCTCAATATGAATCAGAAACTGTATATCATAACCTACGTGAAGATTTATCCAAACAAGGTGTAATATTTTGTGATACAGATACGGCAGTTAAAGAACATCCTGATCTATTAAGAAAGTATTTTGGAAAAGTTATACCACCAGAAGACAACAAATTTGCTGCATTAAATAGTGCAGTGTGGTCAGGTGGTTCTTTTATTTATGTTCCTCCTAATGTTAAAGTTGACCTTCCATTACAAGCCTATTTTAGGATTAACGCTGAAAATATAGGTCAATTTGAACGTACTTTAATTATTGCTGATGAAGGATCTGAAGTACACTATATCGAAGGTTGTACTGCTCCAGTTTATACAACTGAATCCTTACATTCTGCTGTTGTTGAATTAATTGCCAAGAAAGGTGCAAAAATAAGGTACACTACTATTCAAAATTGGAGTAAAGATGTGTATAATTTGGTAACCAAAAGAGCATATGCTTATGAAAATGCTCGAGTTGAATGGGTTGATGGAAATCTTGGTAGTAAATTGACTATGAAATATCCAGGAGTTTATATGCTTGGAAGAAACGCTCATGCTGAAGTTATATCAATTGCCTTTGCTGGTTCAGATCAACATCAGGATGCAGGTGCCAAAGCTGTCCATTTAGCTCCAGATACTACATCTAGAATTACAAGTAAGTCTGTTAGTAAACAATCAGGTAGAACTACTTACCGTGGTTTATTACATGTAGCTAAAGGTGCTACTAATGTTAAGTCCAATGTTAGATGTGATGCTCTTTTACTTGATGAAACATCCAGAACAGATACTTATCCTTATGTAGAAGTTAATGAGGATGACGCAACAATTTCTCATGAGGCTAGTGTAGGAAAAATTGGAGAAGACCAGATATTCTACTTGATGAGTAGAGGATTTTCAGAGTCTGACGCCTTATCACTTATAGTTGGAGGATTTATAGAACCATTTACAAAAGAATTACCCATGGAATATGCAGTTGAATTGAATAGACTTGTTAAATTAGAAATGGAAGGCTCTGTCGGTTAATAAATTACTATTTTTTTAAGTGATAGTAAAAATATGTACCAATTATCTTTGTTAGAAAAAAATTTTAAAAATTTAATTGAAAATATTAAAGAACCATCTTGGATGACACAAACAAGACATGAAGCCTTTAAAAAATACACTAGTCTTCCACTAGAATCATCTGCTCTTTATAGTAAATATTCTAATGCAAATAAATTAATTCCTGATAATATTTTTTTTAATTCTCCTACTTTAACAGATAATAAAGATGAATTAAATATTTTTTCTGATCGAATAGAGGAATTAAGTAAAACTTCAAGTATTCTTTGTAAAAACTCAAAGATTCTTAAATCATTTTTACCAGAAGATTTTGAAAAAAAAGGTATCATTATTAAAAATATTACTTATGCAATCAACGAATTTCCTGATTTGATACAAAAATATCTTAATAAAAATAAATTAAATTATCAGGAAGATAAATTTTTGGCTCTTTCATCTGCAGCATTTCAAAATGGATATTTTATTTTTATTCCTAAAGACATTGTATTGGAAGATCCACTTAGGGTAGTTAATTATCTATCAGAGGATGGCTTCTCATCTATATCTAGAAATATTATAGTATGTGAAGATTTTTCCAAAGCTACATTAATTCAAGAATTATATTCTCCTGAAGTAAATAACTCACAATCTAAGCAGCAAGCACATTTTGAATTATTAGAAGCTCATGTAATGCCCAATGCTCAGTGTGAGATGGTAACCCTACAATCAATGAACTATGATTCAATTAATTTTTCAAATAGAAAAGCTTTTGTAGAAAGAGATGCAAAAATGTCTTGGTCTCTAGCACTTTTTGGATCACAATTGTCCCGATATAAAGTTGATAGTATAATGCAAGGGCCTGGTGCTTTAGCTGAGGATGTTGAAATTATTTTTGGAATAGGTAATCAATCTTTTGACATTACTTCTAATTTGATCCATATTGCTCCCCATACAAGAGGTAAGGTTTTAGTTAAATCTGTTTTAAAAGATACTTCTCAATCTCTTTTTAAAGGAATGATAAAAATTAATAAAAATGCAAAATCTACTGAATCTTATTTAGCAGGACATGCCATTTTATTGGATAAAGGTGCAAAATCTGACGCTATTCCAGGCTTAGAAATAGAGTCCAATGAAGTTAAGGCAACTCATTCTGCATCCGTAGCACAAATTGACGAAAATCAAATATTTTACCTTATGTCTCGTGGTCTTTCAAAAGAACTAGCAAAGCGGGAAATAGTAGGAGGATTTCTAGAACCAATTTCAAGAAAAATGGGACCAACTATTCGTGCTTGGATTAATTATTTAATTGAAAATAAATGGTTAGGCAAACCATTGAAGCTAAAAATAGATGAAGCAATGGAACAAATACTTGAAGTTGAAAAAAGTAGATATAGAGAAAACGAAGATATATTTGAAAAACACTATAAATATAGATAACAATTATTAAGTTTATTATTTTATTAGATAATATTATGGCAGAGTGGATTAAGGCTTGTGATTTTAAATCTTTAAAACCTGGAGAAATGATGGATTTTGATTATAATGACAAAAAAATCCTTCTTGCTAATATAGATAATACAATATATGCTAGTGATAGAATTTGTACCCATGCTTATGCAGATTTATCTACAGGTTTTTTAAACGAAGAAGAAAAAACAGTGACATGTCCACTTCATATGTCTGTATTTGACCTTAATAATGGAAATCCGCTGAACTTGCCTGCAAAAGAACCATTAATGCTCTATAAAACAAAGGTAGATAATAATTCAATTTTTATATTTGTCTAATTTTACATTGAAAATATTTTTTATTATTTTTAAAGAAAATAACAATATTTTTTTATCATTGTCATTTATTTTGTTCCATTGAAAATCGGAATTGTAGGACTAGGATTAATGGGAAATAATATTTGCTTACGTTTAATTAATGAAGGATTTGAAGTTAGCATTTATAATCGAACCGTTTCAAAACTAATACCCTTAGAAAAAAAAGGTGCTAAAATTTTCAATACACCTAAGGAAATTGCAAATAATACTGATTTTATAATAATTTGTGTAACGAATTTTGAAGCCGTTAATACAATATGTTTTCAGAAAGATGGTCTCCAAGAAACAGAAAACACAAATATTATTATTGCAGATTTTAGTACTCTTTCTCCAAGAGAATCCATTTATTGTTATAGAAAATTTATGAACAAAAATATATCAATGTTAAGCATCCCAGTGATGGGAGGTCCTAATGCTGCATTAGAAGGACACCTTATTCCAATTGTTTCTGGAGAAGAAAGCACCTTTAAAAAAATAAAAAATATATTAGAAAAATTAGGTAATCCAGTTTTTTATATTGGTAATAAAGAAGGGTCCTCAAACGCAATTAAACTAGCACTTAATCTTAATATAGGATTACTAGCAATGGCTTTATCTGAAGGATTATTATTATCTAATAGATATGGTATTGATCCTACACTTTATCTAAAAATTTTTAATTCTACTAATTTTAAAACAGGTATGAGTGAAATAAAAGGGCCTAAAATGATAAATGATGATTATCGTCCATCATTTTATCTTAAAAATATGAGAAAAGATTTAGGGCTTGCCATGGCTGCAGCACAAGAAAAAGAACTTTCCTTGCCAATTACAGGGATGGCATTTCAATTATACAATTATGCAGCAAAATCGATATTCGCTGACCTTGATTATACCGGAGTTTACAAATTTTTAAAAAAACTTAACAGCTTAGAATAAATTTTAAGAAATTGATTCAACTATTGATAGTAAGAACTTATTTTTATCAATTTTTGGAATTTCTAGAGAAAAGATTTAATAATTTGATTATCTTGAAAAGAAAAAATTTTATGATTTACTTAATTTTTAATGGAAATTTTTATTCAAATACAATTGTAAATCTCGCAATGACAGAATTTACTTTAAAACATTAGATTTTTTTTTGATAATATTTTATTTTTTTTTATTTAATATAAATTTGAAAAAAATGATGGTTAAAACTGCGAAAACTAGTGAACTTTAGAACCTAATTCAATATTTTCCTCTTTGTCTATCGTCAAAAAAACTGGTTTCCCATTTATTCCATCTAATGCTAAAATCATCCCTTTAGATTCTATATTTCCTATTTTTTTAGGGATAAGATTGGAACATAAAACTACTAATCTACCTTCTAATTCATTGGGTTTGTAATACATAGCAGCTCCTACTACTACTATCCTTTTCTCGAATCCAAGATCTACCTCTGCTTTGTATACTTTATTCAACTTTGGTATATCTTCTATCTTTGTTATTCTTCCAATTCTTAAATCTATTTTAGAAAATTCCTCAAAAGATATATTGTTTGATTGGTTTGTTATTTCGTTATCCATTTTAACTAGTACTTTTGTTGTTTTTATATAATATCTTATTTTTCAAATGATGGTCAAAGATCCCAATAGTATATAAATGAAATATAATGTTTCCATCCTCAATACCGGCAAGAAAATAAAGAATACTTTATTTATAATATTTTCTAATTATTTATTTAATGATATTTCCTATAAATCTGCTCATAACCATAAATAGTATTTTGAAATATGGTATTTAATTAAATGTATATTACTATCATATTAATATAAAAATGTAGTTGAACGTTTTGATGGTACAATATTGTCTCTGTTAAAGTAACAAAAGAAGAAGCAAAACAATACAAACATAAGATTAATTTCTTTCAGATATAATATTAATTATTTAGCATTTTTATTGATGTTTACCAAATCTATAATTTTTATAATCATAATTAGTATACTAACTACTACATCTATTATGATATTAACTTGTTTCAGCTGTCTTTTACGTAGGTAGCTGCTAAATTGTACTATTATAGTTGGTCAGATACCCTAGTTCTTTCATCATTAATTCAGAAAGGATTTTCATCATTCCATTGATCTATTATATTCTAAATAAACAGTAAAAGTAAATTAGCTAATTATATTATATAAACTTACAAAATGTCTTTTATAAGAAAATTCAAATTGTAATCTATGTCTTCAGAAGAAAAAATAATTGACAGAATTTTTTCTTCAGGTATAGAGGGAGTTAAGAAAACTGACCTTAAAAAAGAATTTACGTCTGTTGATTTGGATAAGATCTTGAATACCTGGATAAACCAAAATGAAATTATTATTTCCAAAAAAGCAAGTACATATTATTGTTGGCAAAAAGATAATTATTTTCAATATTTATTAGATTCTGATCCTAAATTCAAGTGTATTTTTGAGTTATTAAAAGAGGTTCAAACTTCTTTTCAAAATCTGTCTTCGTCTTTAAATAAACATGTAGAAAAACTAGATAGTAAGATGATTTTGTTAATGGATTCATTATTAGCAACAAGCACTAATAATAATGCAGTTGAAAATAGAAATAGTATATCACATCCACACAAAGTGATTGATCGACATAATTTTAAGGACGATTTTGATTTAACTATAAATAAATACTCCGATTCTATTGGATGGGTTCCACTATCAACTTTAAGAAATGATCTTTCAGAAAAATATGAGATCGCTGAAAATCAATTTTATGATCTGGTAGAACAACTGGTTAATGAAAATAGATCTAATTATGAATTATCTACTGGTGGTAATGAAGGAATAATGATTCGTGGATTGATATATGGTTATGTGAGGTGTTTATAATTGTATCCATATAATCTAATTAAAAATCCTTTTCCAAGTAGTCCAACACCAAATTTGAATGATGCTCATATTTTGGGGGGGAAAAGACATAAAGAAGCAAGAAATTCGATTTTCTCTTGTATCCAAGATGTTGGAAAAAATAAGGAATTCGATGATTCAAGGGAAAAATTTCGAATAATTACAGTTATTCAAGATGTAGGTTCAGGAAAGACACATTTAACACTTAATATAAAAATATCTGAGATAAATGAAAAAGCAATTATATCATATCTTGATTTATCACAAATTTATCCAAAAAATATACAAAGTATTTATCAATCGATGATCAATGGTTTTCAAGCTAATTATTTATACAATTTGAAAAAAGAATTACTTTATTATATTCATGATAAAATTAAGTCTAATCACAAAATTGCAAAAAAAATTTTCAAATTGGGATTTTTCGAATCTCTAGCGGGTAAAGGAATTGATAATAAAATTCTTCAAATTTTAGAAAACAGATTAGAACCTGATTTAGACTATATAGATAATATTTTTGATAATACTTTTTTTTCAAAAAACGATATATCTATAATCAAAATTATTATACAAGATCAATTTGAAAATAAAGAATCAATCACTTTGATTGATATGCTAAATCGCCTCTCTACTTTATCAAAAATTAATTTAAAATTATTTAACAAGATTTCATTATATCAATTTGATGAATTCGATAACAATGAACAAACACTTTCCTTTATGAAAGCTCTTATAAATACTCATATTCCGAATACAGTTCTAATGTTAATTTTGACTCCTGCTTCTTATCTAAAAATAGCTTCAGAGGATAGTTCAGTTTTTGATAGATTAGAAAAAGCTAATTATAAAATTGATCTCGCCGGATCCAATTCTTTTGAGGAAATATCAAATATTGTTTTAGAATATATTCAATTCTATAACAATAACACTGCCATTACAGAAGTAGAACAAACTGATCTTTTATCAAAAATAAAAATATTATATGATGATTTTGATTTCAGAAATATAAGATCGATTTTAAATATTATGTACAATGCATTTGAGATAGCGGCAGACAAAAATTTATTTTTAATAAATGAACAAGTTCTGGATGAAACTTTACAAAAAACATATCCAGGTGTACGGATAAAAGGAAGCATTATGAATATATCAATTTCTGACTATATTAAAATAAAAAATCGTATTGATTCAACTATTGATATAAAAGCAGAAATAGTCAGATCACTTAAAGTTTTAATAAATTATCTTCATAAAAGTGAAATTAAATGTAAATATGAAGATTATTTGCCTTTAGAAGAAGAAATCAATATAATTTATAAAGACAATATTGGTTCAACTTCTCAAATTGCAATGTTTTTAAATCAATCATCTTTATCAGGTTTAGGAAATACCGTACAAAATAATTTAGAATATTCTCTAAAAGGGTTTGAAAAATATCCAAAAATTTCAAATAGAATTAATAAACAATCTTCTATTAATTTGGATCATTCTAAAATAGTTGATTTACTTTATATAAGTTATAAATTTGATCATAACCTTCATACATCTGACGATCACGACAAAATTATTTTATTAGCAAAATCGATAAATCTGTGTTAAATCCTTTATTTTTATTTGATCTTTATGAAAAACTCAAATATTGAAAGATATTTATATATTTAGCGTGAAATTTAGAAAATTCACAAATCTAAATGATTTCTTTGATAATATGCATAAGGAAGGTTGTGGAGCAATTGAATATGAAGGAAATAAAATAGCTTGTATATACGTTCAACAATCACTATATAATACTATAATAGAAAGGTGCATGGGAAAAAAATATGTAGTAGAAGTTTTACTCAATATTTTTTATGACGGTCAGTATGTTTTTGTTGATGTTCAATTAGAATTTATTAATTTAGGAATTGAAGAAAATTTTTTACTTCATGGTAATACCTGTGTTGAATTTTTTAATTCTTTAAATAATAGTGGATTATTAGCAATTATTCCTAAAAATAATATAAATTCATATACCTCAAATATTTTTATGATTCAGCTTCCTAACAAAGAACGAATCTCAACGGCTGTAGATATAATTAAATCAAATTTAAAAATTAGAAAAAATAATGAAAAAAAAACAATTTAAAGAAAAAGAAGGAAACAATACCAAAATAACTGAGGAATCTTCTCCTGTTCCTAAAGAGATTGATACTCATTATAAATTATATGGTAAACATATCTGGGAAATTAAATATTACGAAAAATGTGAAATATGTAATTCACCATTTGATGAATTTGGTTTTTGTGCATGTGGTAGTATGAACGATTAATTATTCGTTCTATTGTAAATTGCGACGACCGGGATTTGAACCCGGGTTACCAGATTGGCAATCTGATGTCCTAGACCAAACTGGACGATCGTCGCTTATTACGATTTCGAGTATATTGGTTATTTAGCCTTTTTTATTTAGAATTAAAATATTAATAAAAATATTCACTAAAATCTTTTATAAACTAAATAATTTTATAGTCAATTAATTAAATTCTTCAATAAAAATTATACATTTTCCCTATCCTTTAGTCATAAAGTCTATGTGTCAAAAATTTTTAATAATATAATTTAATTAATATTCTGTTTTTATTTTAAATTTCTTTATTCTTTTAAATATATATATATTGAAAAGACATCAATAAGAAATGAAATCAAATTTTGATAACTTGTACTGAATAAAATGATATTATTTTAGTGAATATATATGATAAAATCCTCTTTATCTCTTATTTATTATTATTCTTAAATCTAAATTTATTATCATTTTCAAAGTCTTTTGAGTGAATTTATGGTAACAAATATAAACATTTAGCATTTTAATCTATTTTAAAAATTTAATTTTGGTTATAACTTCATATGGTCTAGTACTACTTGAAAAAAATTTTAAAATATTAAAAACTATATCCATCTAAAATATTAAACGATTCTATTTTATATTATCAAAATTAACGTTGACAATCCCCTTTTTTCTGAAACATAACCGTCTTTAACTTCTTCCACAATTACTGTGGTAGAAATAATGTCACCCTTTCTGCAATTCTTGGCATCAATTATTATATAGTCATCTAATATATCTGCAGGTTCAAAACTAGATTTATTAACTCGATAATTCACAGAAGATGACGAACTTATTAAGATAAAATTATTATCGTCATAATTTCCTAATCTTATTCTATTTCCATAATTTGGAATGGATTTTATATTTAATCTCACTTCTCCTATTGGATTAAAGGTATATCTTTCTAACTTATCGACTATGATTGAGAAAAAAAACGGATAACCTGCAGTCTGTTCGGCCATTTTATTTATTCCATCATTCATAATTATGTCTATTTTTTTTATCGTGTCTCCAAATTTGAAAATAATATTGCTAGATTTAATGGCTATTTCATTAATTTTTTCTTTTCTTCTTTTAGCTTCTTCTTCATTCAGATTATATCTATCCACCCAAGCAAGATAGTCTAAAGAAAGATCTTTCAAAAATTCTGAACATGTCTTCTGATAATTTTTTATATCTTCTCTTTCAGCATTTATATTTTTAATAGACATTATATAGTTATAGATTTAAAAAGTATTAAAGAATATAAATTATGTCAATATTTTTGGTTGAAAAGAAGTTTAGCAAAATTTTGGATGATTTAAAATTTAACATTGATACCAATAGATCTTTTTTTGAAAAAATTCTAAAAAAAAATCCAAGTTTAGTTTATTCAAAAATAAATGAAATAGCACAATTTGTAGGATCAAGATATGGAATAGAATTGAGGATACATTTTCCAGATCCGGCTAAAATATATGCAGTCGATTCTTATGGAAAAGAAAATATTGGAATAGTCGTAGATCGTTTTAAAAAAAACTTTTCTCTTCCAAGAGAAATAATAAAAACAAAAGCAATAGAAACTATACCACATGCAACTGCTTCTGATGCATATATGTATGAAGGTAAAGAAGGTGTGCGTATATCATTCAAACAAGGAAGAATAGAATTATTGCCAGGTTCTATCCATATTTGGTGTACTTTAGATAAGGAAATTGAAGATTATATTAATTGGTTATTCAATAATGTACTAGTTATCTCCTAAAATTCAAATCTTGATATACATATGTATTTAATTGACCTTTATATTAGTACTTATTAATTCATATTTATATTTAAGCAATCCATCTATATTGTAAATCTCAGCTTTTACAGGTAAAGGAAGAGCCTTTGCAATCCATATATTGCTATTTTTATTTTCTATATTATAATTGAGAATAAAAGTCTCTAAATCTCCTATACTTATATCCAAATTTTCTATTGAATTAATTTTGATAGGAATATTTGTTATTCCAGTATTTATAGAATCCCATTTTGCACCTATAACTAAAAATTTGGGTTCTCTTGTTATATCCCTTATTTGTAATATTGACGATTCAATAATATTTAGATATTTTTGATTTTTTAGTGGTTTCTCTTTCATTATTAGATTCGATTTTGATAAATTACCGTAAAATAATTCAGAAATACTTTCATTATATACAGTAAATTCAGTCTTCCAATAATTTTGATTGTTTTTGAATAGCATCTTTATTAAGTAATTGTCATATTTTTTATTCTCATTTTCAATTGTTAAATTATATGATAATTCATCTCCGTCTTTAATGTTAATTCCAGCAAACCATAAATCCTGAGCAGCAGGAATTTTAATTGAGCGAGAAGGATTGTCAAATCCTCCATTTGAAGCTATTATGGCAATATTTACTATGATGGAAATAACAACCAAAGAACCAAAAATTAAAATAACTCTTTTTTTGCCAGACATGAGATGATATTATTATAGGTATTACTATAGGTAATTGAGAAATATTATTAATTTATAAAATAAAAAATTAGGAGAATATTTTAATTTATTTTACAGGCACTTGAAATTCTACTTCTTCTATGAATAATCCACTCTCTACTCCCTTAACACTATTCACTTTAACTTTAACATTTACTACTCCGGGCTGCTCAAATGTTATAGTATGAGACTTTGTTCCTTCTCGCGCTAATTGATTTTTCAAGTCTAATAGTGATGTATTGTTTGAATCAGATATCATTAAATTATAGCTAGCTTGAGTCGTTGGAAATTGATCTTTGTCCAATATATCAATAGTAAAAGTAGTTTCCTCTCCTGCTCTTATCGTAGTAGGGTCCCAATCCAATTGAATATAGAAATCTCCTCTTTCAGTTCTTTGTTTCAGTGGAGGCATTACTTCCAAAACAGTAGCTAGAGGTGTCTCTGGCTCACCTTTACCTGTCTCTGTTAAAATATATTGAAATTGGATAGGAGGAGAGCCGGTAGTGACATCAACATAGGTTTTAGCCATCACAGGATATGGAAACTCATTTAAAATGTACATATTACTGGATACAGATTTATAATATTCAACCCTTGTAGTGTCTATAGGCTCTGGAAATGCTGGAATATTTAATTCTGTATGGCCAACAGGTTTTATTTCAGACCCACCAATTGCACCTATCTTACCCCATGATCCGGCACTCAACGATAGCCCTGGTTTAGGAACATAAGCCGCTAGCCATTGCAATGAATTGGCATAAGCGCTCCTATATTTTCCCATTTCTGGTGGAATTTGAGAAGTACCTAAAGCTGTTAAATCTAATGGGCTGAGTATGAATGTTCCATTTAATACTTTTCCTTGGTCTTCTACATATACCGGTGCTATCCAATTTCCTTTATCATCTTGTTCTTTAAAATAGATCATCATTGAAAATTCTCGACCATTATTGGTATCAAAATGGCTTATCGTATATTTCACATACATGTCTTTAGTTACACCTTCTCCAACATACCAGTTATTATCTTGTGCAAATGCTGTTGTCGATAATTGTGTATGCAATGCGAGAATAGTAGCAGCAGAAATTAAAAAGACAGAAATAACCAATACATTCAAGTTTGACTGTCTATCCTTTATCATTAATTATATTATTAAAATAAGGTTGATAAATGTTTATTATATATTTTTTAATAATAATTAGCTCAATAGAAATAATTATATCTATACATAACCTAAACTTCACAATTGTTGTTTGAACTATAATTTGTTTACTTGACTACTTCTATTAAAAGAAGGAAAAAAAGGATTAAATGATAACCATACAACAACTTTTCATAATTAAAGGTTATAGGAACAGAAAATTGTTATTATTATATCATTTTCAATTGCTATGATTTCTTTTTCTACTCTACTATTTTGTTTCATACCATAATATTTTTGATCGAATATAATATTGAAAATGATTTAAAAATAAAATTTTTAACAAAAAAGAGATCAAAACTTATTATTGGTTATTTTTTTTTGAAAAACGTGGATATATAATCTTTTTATTTTGATTTTTCTCCAATAGATGAAATGTAGATGAATTTAAAGAAAATATATTGGAAAATATCATGCTAATAAAAAACAAAAATTTTTTGAAACGTAGTTTAAAAAGTTTCTGATTAAATGACAGAGATCTCCTTATTAGAACTTTGGATATCAGATCATAGAAGCATACCTAATTCCATTATAATAGATTTACTTATTATTATTACGATAATATCCAATCCAAAATAATAAATATAATAATATAATATAATATCAAAGAATATTTTATAATGTGTAATTGTCCTTCCGTCCATTTCTATGAAGTTGATTTCAAATTGGCAGGAATGACTGTTGTTCCTACTCATAAAAATTGCGGAGATTCATTAAACGAAGAACAATTTTCAAAATTTGAAAAAGAGTTAATAAAATATTGGAGATTTGAAGAACCAGAATAATAATCTAGAGTTGTTATAATGTTATTAATATTTAGGCAAATTTATTAATACCCCTTTCTTAAGAAAGTTAGGTGTCTTTGAATGACAAAAATGCTTAACGTAAATATTGATACAAATGGTATAGATCAACAAGAAGCCAGAGACTGGGCAGAAGAATTAGCTAATGTCTATGCAGATATGGAAATTGAGGACGTTAATATTTCAGGAAACAAGATCTCTTTTAAAGCTGGTTTTTCTGGTATGGAAGATACAGAACCAGAAGATATTAAAATGAAACTTGAAGAATATATTACAATGAATGAAGCTTTTCAAGTAAAAGATATATCAATTAAATAATAATTTCCAAAGATTCATTTTTTTTGATTTTTTGTGCCAGAAAAACGCTTTAAAAGTTCTGATTGAATATTACTCATCTTTAAATAGTAGTTTTTCGAAATATAATTATTATGACTTGTAAAGGTATATGCGTAAGACATAAAGCACAAAAACCTGTTGGATCTGGGAGATATGCTAGTGGACAAAAGCGTTGTCAGATATGTGAAATATTCATCAAATGGGATGGTTTATGGTGTCCATGTTGCGGATATAGATTAAGAACAAAACCACGTAATTTAAAATATAAAGCTAAATTACGGGCAAGAACTAAAAAGTTAATAGAACCATTAACAGCTCCAGTTATCACTGCATAACTGAGAATTTTATTATATTTTCAATATATTTTTAAAATATTCTTAGTATATATTCAATATCTTGTGCTAAACCCACATTTTTTTTCTATCGACAGAGTAATGGATACAACTTTTATATCGATACTATTGTAGATCCAATGGGCTCCGATGGTGTAGTCCGGTTAAGCATTTCGCCCTCTCAAGGCGACGATCCCGGGTTCAAATCCCGGTCGGAGCATGTTTTTGTGCTCAGTCTCTATTGATAAGTAGTCATTGTTACCGTATTTTGTAACACCTCTGTTACTAAATGCAGTAACACCAAGATTTGTTAAAAAGCCACTTTTAATTAGTAATGGTAAGTCCGTTTCTTGAAAAATCTTTAATTTTTTTTGAATATCACTTTTAATTTTACGTTCATATCCTCTAGAGATTTTCCTTTTACCTGGGGTAAAATTGCTACATCTTACGATAGTAAGCAGAGACTTTGGCTAAGAAAAAATCCGTATAGCTAAAAAAAATTTTATTTATTTTTATATTTATGTATTTTCTAATGGTTCCTTTTTATCTTCTATATCTATTTTTTTCTCTTTTTTATTAAATAGTTTACTTAGCATATTGCAGAACATAATGTTATTTATACAGATAAGAATATTTAAGTTTGATAGTAATTTTTTTTATTTTTTCATATTACCAAAAAAGGGTCTGTAATTTATTGGTGAAATGTTTTGATTACAACTAAAATTAAACCATATCAAAAATTGCAATATTATCTAAACAAAAAAATGGGTTGGATTAGGTTCAGATACTTTTATGGAGTTAATTCTATCCACTGTTGCTTTAACTTTATGATCTTTTCCATTGCTGTTAAATCGTCTTTAGTAGTTTCTTGAGCAATTGTTGGTGGAGAAGAGAAAGAAGATGCTAAACTTCCTGATGTATTGATATCAAAAGCTAGGGTGTCTGTGTTCATATTAGAAGCTGTTAGACCTCCTGCTGTCATTGTGGACGCTTCATATGCGTTGCGTATGTCACATGTCTGTGATTCTCCTGCCTCGATTGTTCCCAT
>DASSVK010000125.1:0-19930 GCA_035706205.1 Nitrososphaeraceae archaeon
CTTCAAAGGATAATTCAAATTATTACTACCTATAACATCATTTTTTTATTGTAATTCATTCTCAAGATAGTAATTGAGAGATGATAATAGAATAATTAAAATTAAAAAATGATATTATCAGAAATATTTCATTGTATCTGAATTTGTCAAAAAATATTAGAAACATATGTAAAGACGTTTCTAATCAATATAATCAACAATAAATTTTTTAGATAACAAATTGATAAAGAAAATTCTTTAAATTTATTACAAATACTAATAACCATATCTTAGGAAATATAATTACAATAGAAAACCTTGACCTATTCTATTCTGAACTGCATAAAGGTTTAGGAAATACAATTTGTGTCAAGCTAGTCTTGCACATAGTACATTTCATGGTAGTTTTTATGGTACACAATTTTGTGAAGCTGATTTAACTTTTTATAAAATAAAGCAAGGAACTAAATTCATAAATGTTGATTTCACTAAAGCTGATTTTTCTAATATGGAAATCATATTTGAAAAGGATATATCCCCTTTTGTAGCTCATTTTATTGATTGTATATTCTTGATTCTCTTCTTTAGTAAGGAGTGGTTTTAGTCCTTCTCTATATTTTTAATTTATAATTATACCATTTTGATCTATCATACCAACCCATCTTATAGACTTGTGTAAATTCAATATATTTTTAGTAAAAGTGGAGAGAAATTTACTATTATCATTTGTTGTTGCTGATGACATGTGTGTATATTTATTTGTATTAAGTCAAATTGTAATAAAAATTAATTTTTTCTTTGTAAAACTATTTGATTATTATGACAAGCAGCAAGATCAAAAATGGTTTTAGTTAAATATTATAATATTTTTTAATTTGTTTATTATTGTTATAGTTTTATTCTGTTGTTCGAAACCAAGAATGACCATTACTACACCAAAAACTTTCCTTTAGAAAAGGTACAATATTAGTTTCTACAAAATTACCATTTTCATCATAATATCCTCCCATTGTTTTAAAATAAATACTCCAATCAATAGGATATACGAGACTTTTTAAACTAAGTTCTTTGCACATAGGACAAATAACTTTATCTTTCATAGTTCACTTATAGTATCTCTAATATTTTAGGTGATTGTTGTATCAATGTATAATATAGAATAGAGTTGAATACTAAATTGCTAAACTTCCCTTTTACTTTTCCTAATGATAGTATAATCTGTACGTACCTAGTGATGCTCATAGGTTAGGTACACCTTTTTCCTCCAGAAGAAAAATAGGTTAATATGCTATATTATAATGTATAAAATAATATAATAATAATTATTAATATTTTCAATAAAACATAATAAAGTGGAATAGTTTCCCTGACAATATAGAAGGGGAAACATTGATATTCCTCTCCTTGAATTGTTCTGGCAAAAATTAAAGTTAGTATATCAGTAGAGAATCCTATCATAGAGATTCCTATAGCATATATTATCATTATAACTAATAATACCTTTTTTTGCTGTATATAGCTGACAAACTTCCTGCATAGGAGTCATTACTGCTCTAGCAATCAAATAGGATGTTAAAACCCATGATGACATTTCGTAGGAGATATCAAATTCTTTAATGAAATTTGGAATAGCTGGTATAAGCATAGTTTCAGCATTCATAGCCATAGTTGCAATACAAATTAATATTGCTAAGATAATTCATCTATACGCTAAGCGTCTATTATTAAGAAAGATAGGGTTATGAATTTATTATTATTGTCAATAATACTATTATCAGTCAGTTTATTATAATAAATAAAAGACTTCTGTATAAATGAATGTAATTTCTTTTAATAAAAGAAATAATAAGCTTCTATTTAACTAACATCTAAAATAAAGATGTATTTAATAATTAGATATGATAATTTAATTGTCATAGCCAATTCAATTGCAGGTGGGTTCCAAGCCTAGAATTGATCGTAACATAACTGGCTATGACTGAGTGCAATGACGATTTCGCTTACTATTATAAAAATAGATATTATAATATATAATAATTTAATACAAGATTTATCTCTAAAGACCAACGAGATGCGAATCCCTAACTTGCATTGGCCAAATGAAATATCTGAGATCAATATATTTTTAAAAGCAATAAAAATATACTTATGAATAATTTTATAATTCTTAAATTCTTTGATGTATAATTAATTCAAATGAAAAGGGATCCAGTATGTGGAATGAATGTAGATGAATCAACAGCACAATACACTTCAGAAGTAAATGGACAAAAAGTATATTTATGTAGAGAACAATGCAAAAGAGAATTTGACCAAAATCCCCAAAAGTATGGATTCTAATAAAAAAGCATTAATTAACAATATAATCTAACAAAAATTTTTCTTATTTTATCTATCCCTTTTCTCGATCAGAAAATTTTGCTGAATAATAATATAGTGAATAAAAATAATATTATAATATTAAAAAAGAACCTGATGAAAATATAGTTAACATAAAGAGTAAAACTTGTTATATAACATAATTGAATTCAATTTATATTCCATATTTTAATATTATTCTTCGCATAGCAATGAATAGAACAAATTCATTAATTATTTTAGCAGCGATAATGTTGGGAACCTTTCTGGTATTTAATTCTACAACAACACCGATGATCACCAATGTGTCTGCTGAACCAGCAGGAGAAGGATATGAAAAAGAAGAACGATCTTATAATTATCAATCAGAACGAGAAGAATATTATTACCCACCACTAATGGATGGTTATGATCCATCAGAATTACCAGAATATATTCCAAGTGAATCTTATGGTGATGGATATTATGACCATTATGAAAGTGGATATTATGAAGAGAAAGGTTATGGTACATCATATAATATAGAATAAAAAATTATTTTTTTGTTTATTTTAAAATAGTAATTGTTTATTAATTCTATCTCATTGCTTACATTTTCATCATCATGACTATTATTAGACAAGTTTTTTTATCTGTAACTTATTTCTAATAGGTAGAAAAAAACTTTCAGTAGAATATTTATTTTTACCTCTTGTTTCTTTTCTTTCTGAAATTCCAGAAAATTTCAAACAATATGCAGATTGTTTATGCATAATTTATAACAAATACAAAATCTTATAAAAGAGATACTTATGCACAAAAAATAGAAAGATCATATAATAGAAAAAAAAATAAATAAATAAATAAATAATCTCTTTTTCCCTTTTTTGGTTAATTATAATATGTTGTTGGTATCATTTATTACCAATATTTTTAATTAAATACTCTCTGAGTATAAATAAATTTTTGATAAATTGATAAAGATTATTTGACCTATAGATTACTTGATATTCTGATTTGTTACTATTATCGTTATCATCTTTTTCTTCTTTTGATTCATATACATTCAATTCAAATCTGTCATTATTTAAAATAATGAAGAAAAACTTTTTATTGGTAATTTTTTCAAAAAAACTTAATTCATAATTTATATAATTGAGAAATTGTTCTGGAATATTATAACTGGAAATATTATTATTTGTCATTGCCGTTTTTTATAGTATATTTATTATCATTTAATAGATATTATAATTCTTTACTATAGAATCATATGATAGATATATTTCTTTTAGTTAGATAGAAGTTGCCGTGAATATTTAAAGCATTATTGGTATTATATTTGTAAGAAAATATTCATTGAACATTCAGAGTTACAATGACAAAATATGCAAAATGATCTGCTTTTATATCATTGAATTTTTTCTGAATATTATTTTAAAATACATCAAAAGAATAATTTAATTTACATCATTAATCTTTTTCGAATTTAATTCATGTTTTTGATCATGGCATTTTTCACTACAAAAATAGTCTATGAATATATAACATAAGATTGGATTTTTTTGAATACTTTTTCCGCAAGTATTACAATTTAAAAATGTTTTATTAAGAACAGATACTTTATTATTATTATTAATTCAATTCTGTAGATTTAATGTTGTTGATGTTAATTTACTTTTGCCGTTACCTTTGCCGTTTAAATAACTCATTATTAAGGTTATTTTTATCGTAATTATATAAGTTATTAGAACTATTTTCATTTTTATGCAATAGAAGATTTTTAAAGAAATAATTTACTATTTTACTTGTAATTTTAAATAGAATTGTATTGTTTCTGATTTTCTATTATATAGATACAGTGAGGTTTTTTATCCAAGAATGCTGGAATAGAAAATAATAAATCAAATTAAGAATTTGCAAAAACACAATACTCGCATGAAAGGCTCCATATTTTTAAAACCTTATCTTGAATCAGTGATAATTGAAACTCTTCAAAAGAAACCTAATATTGAAATAACAGATAATTGTATTATTCTTCAATTCTAATTGTCATTTTTAATTTGTCAAATAATGATTAAAATTGTTAAAAAAGCTTTATTCTAATAAATTTGATAATTAATTGATAAATTTTTATGATATTTTTAGATAATTATCTATTAGTTTTGTGATTTTTAACAATATTACAATAACTTTATTTATATAAATTAATTAAAAGAATCAATGCAATACAATAATATGTTTGTGGTATTACCAGTAGCAACAACACTAATTCTTATTTCGACTATACTGTCAATGGCAATATTCACTAATGTTTCTGTCTTTGCTCAATCGGAAAGAACTAATCAAACAGGTGAATCATTAAAACAAAATGCTAGTGATATTGTATCAAATATCAGTAAAGAAGTAAAGAGCAAAGGATCTAATATTACTAAAGAAGTAGCAAAAGATGTGGTTGCAAATATAGGAAAACAACTACAAGATTTAGCAAAGTAATTCATCTTTATCTTTTTTAATGATGATGATTTTTTTATAATGATGATTCATTCTTATTTGTATCTTTTAATAAAAATTTTGTAACATTTCAAAATTTTAAAGGTTTTTAATAAACTAATTTGATATTCAATTCTTAAATGATTCTGATATTGAGAGTTTCAAATAAGCATAAAAGAGCAGAAAAAGGATTTTAAATCAAAATATCATATTTATAGAATTATTTATTAGATTCAATGACAATGTAATGTTAATGGAGATCTCTAACAATAACAGTTGTTGATTATATCCTATTGGTAGATGATGAAAAAGATATTCTCGATTTATTTAGTGAATATTTATCATCCAATGGATATAATGTAATTTCTTTTAATAATCCTATTTATGCCTTAGAATACTTTTATCAAAATATACGCAATTGTTCTGTAGTTATTACAGATTATAAAATGCCTCAAATGTCTGGAATAGAATTTATAAAAAAGATAAGAGAGAAAGAAAATACTGCTCGTAAAATAAAGACAATAATAATTAGTGCTTTTATAAAGGATAGTTTACCATATGATAAGTCATATGTTAAACTAGTCGATAGAATATTAGAAAAGCCTGTATATCTTGATAGATTGAAAAAAGAAGTTGAAGAATTAACTTCTATTAACATTAATCAAAAACCTGATCGTAACAAAAATTAAAAATATAAGATTAATTGATTAAATCAACTTCATATTATTATTATTATAGGATAGATAACTACATTGTAATTAACCTTACTGCTAATAAATGAAGAGGGCTATAGCTTTTATTCTTGTTTTACTACTTAATAATAAACTATATGTTTCTTTCCCAAATCATCTTTATAGAGAGAAAAACAAGAAAAAAATGTATTCTATTGAAGTCATTTTAATATATTCATTTTTTAATTCATAGTTATTATAAACAATATAATTATAAGATAAATCCATGAATCATTAAATAATTTATTAAATAAAATATTCTGTGGAGTATACTGATAATTTTCCGTGGAAGGAAACTATAAAAAAAGAAGCAAGAGGAATTGATGATGCTGATTTTGGCGAGATCCAAAGTGTTGATCCAGAATATGTCATAACTCAAAAGGGTATAATTGAGAAAGAAATTTTCTCCTTTCCAACAAATCTAGTTCAAGAATATGATGGTAATAGAGTAATATTCAAAGTAACCGAAGAAGAGGCAAGAAATTCATATATGCAATCTCAAAATGTAGATCTTGAGCAGGATGTTTTTAGTAATAATGAGATAGAAGAGGATAATACTACTAATGATAAATCATTAAGCAATATAACAGGAAAAGAAGAAGATGAAGAAGTTATTCCTTTAATGTCAGAAAAACTAGATGTTAATAAGAGAGTAGTCACAGATGAGACAGTTATTACTAAGAAACCAGTTAAAGAAACTCAAACAGTTGAAGTTCAATTAACAAGAGAAGAAATAGAAAGTATTGAGAGAAGATCTCCAACTGGTGCGAGTGAAACAGAAGTACAAGATCCTATACAATCACCAGAGGAAATAAAAATACTATTGAAAAGAGAAGAACCAGAAGTTACAAAAAAACCATATATTAAAGAAGAAGTTGTAATAAAAAAGAGGGCTGTTACTGATAATAAAACAATAACACAAGAGGTTACATCGGAAGAAGTAGATACTTCGAATGTTGATAAAAAATAAGGCAAATAAATAATAAAAAAAATTTATATATATATTGCAATTTTATATTACTAGCATTTACACTAGTTAGTATAAACTGCAAATAAACAATTATTATAAGATTTATTGTCTGTTATATAATATAGACATGGATGATATATTTGGTATCTTTTCACAAAGAAGTGGATTATCCTCTAATATTGCTAGAATGACACTGCCTTTGGTATCAAAGTTCTTGTTAAGAAATGCTGAACCACAAAGAGCATCAGGATTTATGTCAATGTTACCTTCTAGTATAACAAATATGTTTTCAAATGATGAAAGACAAAGATTTACAACTACAAAGGAAAACGTATCAGAAGATAAAGTTATTGATCAAATATCTCATGAATGTTGTAATGGTGATAGAGAAAAAGGAAGAATTGCTTATAAAGAAGCATTAAAGGTATTAAGAGATAAAACAAATGAAGAACAAAGACAACAACAACAAGGACAACAAGAAGAAGAAGGAGAAGAAGGATTTCTCGATAACATATTTGATAGTCTCAAAGGACGTGGTGGAGGTTTATTTTAACCATTAATTAGTAATATATTTATTTTATTTTAATTGTGTTTATTCTTATAGTTATTATTTATTTTTTTTATCAAATTTTATGGTAGTTAATTTGTAATTAATTGTATGTATGTGTATGTTTATTGTTATAACTTGTCAGTAATCAGTTTATCTTTTCTTTTCTACCATCTGCATGCTCGACATTTATTCGTTCTTTTATAGTATCTACATCTACATTCTCTGTTTCTACTATTCTCCGCTTACTTAACACAATTTCTCCAACTTTTACCATTTTTTTGGATACAGTAATTTCTTCTGCATATAAGGGAATCAATGTTTGATATTTGTTGTTATTTATTAATTCTTTATTATTATTATTATCTTGATATAATTGTTCATTACTATTTTCTGTTTGTTGATTGTCAAAAAGTGGTACACTTTCACCCTTTAATTGAGGTTCTTCCCTTTTTTGGTTTTCTATTTCTTTTTTGTGTTTTTGATTTTTATTATCATCATCCTCGTTTTCCTTCATTTTATTAACATTACCATTATCATCATCATTATCGGATTGAACTAAATCTGATATCTTTTCTTTAATTTGAGAAATAATTCCTTGCTTTGAGTAGACATCAATTTCTTTATCATTCACAAATAATTTTTCATATCTAACAGGTATCTTTATCTCATCTTTTTCTGTCCATCTTTTTTCGATACTTATATCTTCAGATAAAATCTTTTTAGAAAAAGAATAATTTTCTGCTACTACAGGAATGACAAATTGTTCTATTGATTGTTGTTGTTTTTGTTGTGATTGAGAAATTGATTCTGTATCTCTTTTGAAAGAATTTATATCTTGTTCTTCTACTTTTATTACCTTATCAACAACATTACTTGCATTCTCCTTAACAGATTCTAAGGCTCCTTCTATTTTGGATTTTATAGATTTTTTATTTTCTAATGAAGGTGATTGAATTACTATTGTGAGTTTTTCTGATTGTAAAGGAGAAATTACTAAGGGGTTTTTATTTGCTGTAAGATCCTCCTCTACCTTATTTTTACTTTCTTCTTGTGTTAAAGAATCATTATTATTTGTCTCTGAATCAGTTAATTCCATTCTAATATTATTTATACTAAATATAATTTAAGTAGATTATAGGTCATGATTAATTAATTAATTAATTATCCTTGAATTTGATATCATTAAAAAACTTGTTGGAGCCAACTATTATATTGTTTATAGTAATGTTATAACTATGGATTCAAGATCTAATGAAAACGTAAATCTTGATCAAGATGATTCTATTAATAGTGAGATAGAAACAGAAAATACCACTATTACTAATAATGATGATGATGATTCATTAAGCAATACAAAAGAAAATGAAGAAGTTATTCCTTTAATATCAGAAGAATTAGATGTTATCAAGACAGAACTTGTAGATGAAGCAATTATTACAAAAGAACCAATTAAAGAAACTCAAACAGAGCAAATACCGATTATGCATGAAGAACTAGTAATAGAACAAAGACCAGTTATTATTGATAATTTGCAATCATTGCCATCTAATAATAATAATAATATTTCAACAGGATATGAAAATGAAGAATTTAAACCTGTAGAAACCAATACACAGATAACAATTCCTTTAAAGAGAGAAGAAGTAGAAGTTACAAAAAAGCCATATGTTATAGAGGAATTAATTATTAAGAAAAAAGCAGTAACGAAAACACAAACTGTAAGTGAAGAAATCTTAACAGAAAGAGCGATTGAACCACAATTTTGAATTAATTAGAATAACAAATGACAATGATATAAAAATATACTTATAAAAACTGGCGCAGTAGCAATATAGATGAATTAATCCTTAATTCTGGTTATCTTTTAATTTAATTATCATAATTATTCAAGTATATTTTTAATATCGAAACTCCAAAAAATTATTTATTATTATTGCAATAGATAAAGAAATCTGGGCGAAAATGCCTCGCAACCCGACGAGATAGTTGCAAAACTGTTATGAGTTTACCAAGAGTTGAATGATACAAACAAAAAAAGGAGTTTTGTATCTATAAATAATTTTAATAATTTATTGAACTAGTCACTTATAATAAAAGTCTCAAATTGAGCTGATAATAGTGAATTTAAGATAAATCTTTGCTTTAGATAACTCTCATTTTGATTATGTTTCTACTAATTAATATTAAGTATTAATTATCAAAGATCTAAATTGTTCATTGGTAAATAAGTATTCAAAATCTTTTTCTATTTTAGCTAATTGTATATATTTATCTTTATTTAATTGAATTGCAATCTTAAAATCATTTATTCCTTCTTCTATTTTTAAATTTTTGATAAAACAACCAGATCTTTCAAACCATGCATCACCATAATTGGAATCTAACTCTATAATTTTATTAAGAATTTCTGTGGATTCATGAATTTTGTTATTCAATATTAGACATTTACTTTTATAAAACATATACTTAATGTTATTTGGATCAATTTCTAAAGCTTTATCAAAGCATTGTATCGCTTCTTCATGGCCTACTATCATTTCTGCTTGTTATCTGATTGACTCTCTATAGTAAGGCTATGGCTTTCATTTAACAATATTCTACTTATTAAATTTGTATTTATCTTGTATAATGCAACTTAAATATGGGTATTGTTCCATTCTTTTTTAATGTCTAAAGATAAAAGTAAATCAAGACTCTTAGGTTTATTTAAATTTAAGGAGAAATTTTCTAAAAATAAAGATAACCAAGAGGTCTTCAAATGTAAGGAATGCAATATGAAATTTAATGCTAAAGAAAGAATGGAGGCTCATAAAAAAATTGCACATTCAGGAAAGGGAGAAAAAAAGAAACAAACCCATCGTTAAAAAATTTTAAGCTTTAATCTTGTGACGATATCTTCCTTATCGACGATTATTTTTTAATAAAAATTAAATTCATCATAGTCATTTTCTCTATCCATCACAGAGAATTTATTGGCTTATTTAAGATAACTGTTGATTACAGATTGAAATAAAGTTAATTAGTCTTATCATAATAATGTCACATTTACCATAGAATTTTATAGAGAATTTATAAGTTTCACTCATTAAGAACATTAAACTTCGTCATTTATTCATTACCTTTAAAATTAAAATAAGATAAATGGTATTAAATGTTGATTGTAAAAATACCAACTAAGCAGATTTCAAATATTTTTGTCATTTTTTTTCTTTCAATTTTGGTTTTAACATTATTTGTAAATTCTATTGATATATCTTTTATTAATTTTGCTTCTGCTTTTACTGAAGGTAACATAAATAGTGGAAACAATAATTCCCAACAATTAACATTTAATCTAAAGGATTGGATTAATATAGGAAATCATGACTCTGACACAATTTCCACACTACAAATGGATAATAGAAATATTGATTTTCCTGATACATCAATTATAATAGCTATAGATGGGAACAACAATATTCTGAATAATGGCGATACTACAAGTTCAACTTTATTAAAAATAGACTTTGTTGGACAAGTTGATTTAACTGGAAGTTCTCTAATAGTTTTTGAATGTAGTTTAGATTCATCATTTTTTGAACTCTGTACTTCTCCAATTATTATTGATGACCTCAAGCCAGGAGAACATACTTTTGAAGTTCGTGCTATAGATGAATCAGGTAATGTTGATGAGACACCTGCTCAATTTAGATGGATAGTCATTGATTTGGCTGAAAAATTGGGAGATATCAAACCAATAATTGATGAGGGAGATATTGGAAAAATATTGAAAAATAATTTGAACGTTATTTTAAGGGAAATACAAACATTAGTTAAAGATAACAATCCTAATAACGATCATGAAATATGTAATAATTTAGACGAATTTATACTTCAAATCACTAATAATATGGATGATATCACTATAGGTAATGCAAATATACTAGTTGTAAAGGCAAATGCAATTTTTGATAAAATGCAATGTTAAAATAAATACAAAAGAATATGTATTAGTATTTTTTTAACTTTAATAGATATTCAAGATTCTTTTAGGCCAAAAATTCAAATTCCTAATTACATAATGAGAATGTATTATCTAACACTATCTCATATAAAGTGCTCTCCATAATCCTTTAGATATTTTTTATGCTGATATGAGCTATCCAAAATTATTGCTTGGATTAGTATATATCCTAGAAAGATTTCATTCTTTCTTTTGCCATGTCAAACACTATCTCTAATTAGATATACTGCTGCTCATTGATCTAATTTATTAAATAACAATTTTTTTGTAATTCATATTTTAATCTATATGAGTTTAATTAGAATTCTTATATTTAATTTAGATCCTAATAAAAAATATATTATATAACTATAGAATATTTCTATATTTAAATCTTATAATTAAATATAATATAACTTTGTAAGGATATTTTGACGATAAAATAGTAACAAAAAGATTTTAAATATCTTTGCTATTATAAAGATATTGTTAAAAATACATATTATATTAAATATAGTATAATCTTGTTACTTCTAATTTTAATTTCTATAAATCTGAAAGAAGCCACAGCACAAAATGTTATTGATAATGAGGTTTTGTCCAATAATAATGATATTGATGATAAGAATGTTAATGATGAAGATAACAACAAAAATAGTAATAATACCAATGTTGTTGAGGATAGATCCAATCTGAATGAATTTGTATCTAAACCTCTAGTACATGTATCTATAGAAGGAACTGAAATTAATGATAAGATTCGAGGAGGTACAGGGGATGATACTATATCAGGAGGAGAAGGAAATGACAATCTGCAAGGCCAGGAAGGTGATGATGAGATTGATGGAGGTGAAGGTGAGGACATTATTGATGGAGGAGCTGGAAAGGACGAACTGGAAGGCGGAAAGGATAATGATGATATCAAAGGAGGAGAAGGTGATGATGAGATTGATGGAGGTGAAGGTGAGGACATTATTGATGGAGGAGCTGGAAAGGACGAACTGGAAGGCGGAAAAGGAGCTGATCGATTTGTTTGTGATCAAACAGACAAAATTATTGATTATAACTCTTTAGAAAATGATATGATTGTTGGAAAATGTAAATATGAAGACAAAGGACTGGTACCCAAACCAATACCAGATAAAGACCCTTTATTTTCAGATTCACAAATTCCAGTAATTCCTCAAAATAAAGATTTATTCTTTGAAAAATTTATATCAAAATTTAATTATATAGACATTCCTAATGTCTTAAATTAAATTTATTTTCAAAAATTTTATTTCATGAGGATAATAAACAGATATAATTAGGCTATATTGATATATATTGATATGTAGATTCCATTCTATAATCATTGCATTCAACATGTTTGATTTTTAAAATAGAGGTTAATATGGATCTTATCAAACCTCCACATTATATCAAATTAGTCTAATTAACTAAATGAGAAAAGTTTTAAGTAATGAGTAAAACTAACTCATATGGTTTATAAATACATCCACATTGTAGGAACTTCACCTAATAGTATTGATGATGCAGTTAGAGATGCAATTACTGAAGCTACAAAAACACTCAATAATATTGAGTGGGCAGAGTTAGGAAGAGTTACATTTAGGATAATAGATAATCAACTTAAAGAATTTCAAGCTGAAGTAAAAATAGGATTTAAAATTGATCGTAAAGAATAATATATTTCTCTTTATTAAATTAACAAAAAAACAATAATTAATTATATTTTTATTTTAAAAATTCTAGAATAATAACAAAATTTTTTAATTTATATGATATTATAAATAAAAATTCATTAATATAATCTATCTAATATAAGAATATATTAAAAATATGAGAAGACATACAAATTATACTAGATCAGATAATGGTTACTAAAGCAATTGGTTATACTCTAGCTATACTCGTTATTCTATTTGTCATTAATATCCTTTTATGTCATAGATATCATGGAAAATTAGAAGTAATTGATAAAAATAAGTTTTATTGCAAAAATTGCAAATAATTAAATTCGTTACTAAATGTAAGATATATCGTTTCTATTTTAAAAGATGCAAGATAATCTGAATCATAACCTACAGCAATTGATCTCATATAGTAATATTAATTTTTTTAATTTTATCCAAAGTAATTTAGAATAATAGTAAAAGCGAATTTAATCACAAGACATTTCCTATTAAATAACTTATTATTTTATATGATAAGTTTCTTCATTTATATTTTATAAATAAAACTTTTTTTATTTTAATTTTAATTTATAATATTGTATAGATATTATTACCTTAATTTAGAAATAAAAATATAGAGAATTGTTATTATTTCAAATCTACCAAATATCATATTAATAGACAAAATAAGTTTTGATATAATATCTAGGTCCATAGTTGTCATTCCAACTGTAAGGCCAGTATTTGAAAGAGCTGATGAAGCTTCAAATAATGCATTTATAAAATCACTTTTAGTAAGATAAGAAATAGCAATTGCACTTGAAAAAGAAAATAATATAAATAAAACAATTACAAAAATTGCTTCTCTAAAAGCTTTATCAGAAAATATTAATGAATGATGATTTTCAGATTTTAGAGGATTTTTTTTTGAGAACGATGTCTTTTGGTCTTCTTTTTTATTTTTATGAAATTGAATTGCAGTAGATGAAATTGATAATGGAGTATAAGCATCAGAACTTAATTTTGAGCCACCCGTTACTTTTTGGAAAATTAACAATAGTCTAGCAATCTTTATTCCACTAGCAGTTGAAAATGCAGTTCCTCCTATAAGCATAATAATGATGAGAATAATTTTTCCTCCAAACGATAAAGAAGACAGATTAATAAATTGAAAACCGGCAGTTGTAGATGCACTTATCACGTGAAATAGGGAATTAAACCAATTATTTGTAGAAATAGTTGGCTCTATTATTATAAAAATAAAAGCAAAAATTAAGATAAAGCAAAGAAAAACAATTATTTCTGTACTTAATCTTTTCGTTTTTTTTATTTCTTTCCTTAAAATACCATAATAGAAACCGAATGGTAATGCAGCTATTATCATTCCTGCCATAATTACTAGTAGTTGATAAAAATTAATTGAACTAAAAATATCAGAAGCAGGAGTAAAACCTCCTGTGGCAAAAGTGGAAAATGACAAAGACATTGAGTCAATCAATTCAATATTACCAAGAAAAAATAATAATAAGATGAGAATGGATGTATAAAATAGAAAAATTATACTAATAGTAGACAATAATTGCTTGAACTTTTGCATTGCACTTCCCATTACATTTTTCATTGCAGCCAATCTTGTTTCAGGGTAATACAAAGTCATTATCAGATATACAAAACTCAATCCACCCACCCATTGAGTGTAAGAACGATAAAATCCGAAGCTTTCTGGAAGTAATTCTGGCTGTTCTATTATAGAAATACCTGTAGTTGTAAAACCAGAAGAACTTTCTAAGAATGCATTTACAAAAAGAGATAAATAATCATGAGAAGGCTCAAAGGGATTGACATAGATATAAGGCAAACATCCATAAAGACTTAGTAGTATAAAACATGATACAACAACAATAGACGATTGTTTTAGATTAAGTGGACTCTTTTCTCCTAATGTATTCATAATATATCCTGTTAAAGATATTGAAATAACTGCAAGGTAAATTGCTGCTGCAGATTCTAATTCATTTAAGATTGTTCCAAGTATTGCAGGAACAATCATTAAGATTCCAGCAAATTGCATAATAAAACCTAAATTTCCAAAAATTGGTTTATAATTTTCTTTTATTGTTACTCTATAACCTTTGAAAGTTTTTTCAATAACTGAATTTCGAATTGCTTCTGCAAGAGATTTTTGTGTAACAATTCCTATAATTTTTTGATCATTTTTATGATGAGTATCAATTATTGGAACCCTTTTGATTTTATAAATTCTCATTAATTCTATTGCTTGTTTTACAGTTGATGTACTGTTTAAGGTCATAATTGGAGAAGTCATTATAGATTTTAAAAAAATCAAATCGGAGTCATCTCCTTTAATTACCACTTTTTCCAGAATGTCACTATCAGTCACTATACCAACAGGCTTTCCATGAGAACCAACAATAATTGTCTCAATATGTTTTGGCTGAGCGAGTTTTACTGCTTCGGCCACAGAAACATTTTCATCAACCATTACAAATTGTTTACTAACGTACAACGACACAGAGCGTTCTAATGGTTCAACCATGGATGATCTTCAGGACTTTTTTTAATACAATAATAACTATTAAAAATGTTATGCTGAGATAAAAACTGTATATCATCACGTACGTGGTCAAACCAATTTAAATACATTTTTATCTTAAATTATTAAATGCAAATAATTATTGATGAAATATTTTTAATGGCAATTTATTATAATTGATATATTACAATTTTTTATTTTATCTAATAAATCTATAATAATAAATAACAATTCATTTTAATATAGTTATATATAATTAAGATTAAAACTATATGCTATAAGAACAAGAGTAACTTTATTTATTTATTATTTTAATTCAATATTTAACAACAAAAAAATTTTTTTATTCTATCTGAAATATTAAGATAAAATATGAATAATTTATTTAATTGTTCCTACATAATAATAATTCTGGAAGTCATGAGGAAGTGTTTTAACTTCAACTTTTGTAAAACCTGCTTCTTTGAGCATTCCTACTGCCTTTTCCTTACCCCACATAGCACCTAATCCTAATCCACCTTGAGCAAGGGATACAGTCATACAATGAAGACATGATATAGTATAAAGAAAAGTTCCTACAGGATGGTTTATATTATTTTGAAGTAAAGATGAGGAAAGAATATCTTGCATTAGAAAAATTCCATCCTGGTGATTTAATAATGATACTATATTTTTCAAAGCTATTGCAGGATCTGCTTGATCATGGATAGCATCAAATGCAGTAATTAGATCAAAAGATAAATTTTTGGAAGGATTTAAAATTTTTGATACATCTTTTAACTCAAATTTGACATTTTTATTATCATATGTCATAGCTTGAAATTGTGCTTTTTTTATTGCTTCTTTAGAAATGTCATATCCTGTAAACTTACTCTGTGGAAACCGATTTGCCATTATATTGATAGCACGACCATTGCCACAACCAATATCTAAAACATTAATTCCTTTTTTTAATTTATCTTCCAGTCCTGGTACTAATGGAATTATCCAGTCAAATAATCCTGATAATACTGTTTGAGCACTTTCTTCTTCCATTACTTCATGAAACCTCTTATATGAAGAATATGGGACACCACCACCATTTTTAAAACATTTTACAATTTGATCTTCTACTTGACCTAATACCGGTATCCACTGCATTGAAGCAGCAAAATTGTATATCTTTGTTTGTCGAGTTAAAAAATCAGCCTTTTCCTTTGGTAAGGAATACAAATTATTCGAAGAATCATAATCCACAATTTTGCCAACAACCATTGCTGCTAACCATTCTCGTACATATCTCTCATCTAAGTTTGAAGCAATTGCAATCTGCTTACTCGTTGAGGGAGGAAGCGATACCATAGTATCAAAGAGTCCTACTCTATGACCTAATGAGAGCATAAGAGATAAAGATCCTTTATTGATAACATCTACCATATATTCCTGAAATCTTGATGAAGATGAGTTTTGGTAATCATTCATATTATTAGTATAAGAATTTGCATTCTATATTTTTATTTTCTTCTACAATCAAAATATATTAAATTATTCAAAAGAAAAAAAGAAGTAATTGAATTTATTGTTAAAGATATTGATATTTTCAAATAATTCTTCACTTTTTTACTTCTATATTAATGGAACATACGTACAATATATAACATAGACAAAAAGATATTGTAAAGTAATAGTAGTATAATAAAAGATTAATAAATAGTAAACTATGACTTCATCTATAATTTATCAAACTAGAATCATTATTGAAATTATTTTTTATGATTATTCATCTATTTTTTCTTCCTCATCATCATCATCAAATTCGTCTTCTTCTTCCTCATCATCATCAAATTCGTCTTGCTTAGTGTCCTCTAGATGATGAGTTTCACCTTTTTGAGATTCATCACTCATATCCATAATAAGATAATTCTTTTTAATAATTTAAACTGGTTAGAATATAATTATAATAACATAGACTTAACAATCAATTATAACTAAACAAAAAATGACAAAAGAATCATGTATATATTTCTTTTAAACAAATTCTAATTTACATAAAAAGGCTTTTTCAAATATAGTAATTTTTATACAAAATTAAAGTATAATTACGAAAGAAAACCTATTTCATCATAATAAAAGTTTATTTACAATAAAACCATGATTAAAGCAATCTACTTTTTAAAGATTAGGAATATTTAAATAATTAACAAATAGTTTTTTAATTATTATGGATAATCGTATTTTTATTAAATCATTTAAGAACTACATTATTTGCTCAATATTTGCATCCATTCTATTTTTTAGTGGGACAAGTTTTCCTCTTTCATTATCACAAGAAGAAACAGGGTCGACTCAAAATATGACAGATAATAATTCACTAACTCTATCTGATCAATCAAAAGGAATTGTACAAATAACAAAAACTGCCACCGCTTCATATAATATAGTGAATGGTAGCACCGGATTATTAGGTACATTTGATACTGCATACACTATCACTGGAAGTAGTGATTCTTTATCTAAATCTAAAGATATGATCATAACAATGGTAACCAGTGATTTTGATAAATCACCCACTATAGGATACATTAGAGCTGCAGATGTAGAACATATATTTGATGTATCAAATAAAACCTATTCTTCACCACCAGCATTACCCAATCCTTTCGCTGATGAACAAACAATTAACTATACACTTAGTCAAGAAATTTCTAACGCTATTGATGCAGCACAAAATATAAAATTTACAACAGTTGCAATACAATGTAACTTTGGAATGAACATAATGGATTGGAAATGCAAAGATCATGGGATTTATGGATAAAAAAACTAAATACTTTTTTTATTTAACTAAAAATCATATATAATTTAACTATTTTTAATCAGAATTTATACATAAAATATTAATGGGACAGTATTTATTTTTTTATATTTTTTCTTTATCTTATAAGTAATATAAGAGTATACAACTCAAAAGATATATTCTCTATTAAGTTTCAACCTTAGGATATTTGTAAATAATACTATTAATAACAAATAGTTTTAATATATGAATAATATTTCTCTTATTTAATGGACTTTCTTCATCATAAAAAATTTGTCTGTGAAAAAGACAATGAAAAGTTTGAAACTTACGAAGAATTAATTGCTCATTCTCGACATATTCATCATATGACAATTTTAAAATGTGACGGATGTGGCAAAGAATTTATACATGAAAAAGATAGATTACATCATGTTAGAGAAGAACATGAAAAGGAATTAGATCAAAGAGAACATAGAGACATATATAAAAAGGTTATAAAAAATCCCCAAGATGAAATTGATGAACAGAAAAGAAAATTTAGTGATAATCTGTAATTTCTTTTTGTAGTTTTTTAAAGGTTTTCTTTTTTTAATTGAGTTTAAAATATGAGATCAAGAAAGCAATTAAATTTTGATAATTAATATAAACTAGAATAATAAAAATAAGAAATTTTTTCTTTATCAGTCTTTTTTTATATTATATCTATTTCCTGTTTAAAATTGGGAATTGATATAGAAAATAATATGTTGTATTATAGAAACATATATAATTTAATATATAATTTGAATCTTCTTGTAATAGAACTATATTTAAATAACAATCATTAATTTAAAATAGGAATATTATTAATGAATAATATTAATAACCATGTTCTTATGAAAAAATATTAGGAGATTAATTAAGAAAAAATTTACAGATTAATAGTAATTCTTAAAATCGTTATTGGGATCTTATTGAAAAACATAATTAGAAAAATAAAGAATATTAATCTTATGTTTCTTACCAATTACACTCATTCACTAATAATGAGGTTTAATGTTTATTCAAAAAATAATATGGGAAATTCAAATGCATCTTTGGTTCAAAACTTCATTCTAAAAAAGATTTAAAAATTCCAAATGATTTGTTAGAGATGATTGTAAATTTTTTGAATCTAGATTTAGCCAATAAATATATAGTATTGACAAAAACTAAAAGCCATCACTGAAATGTAATAGATCCAAAGTTTAAAAGTCTTTATGAATTTTTAAAAGAACAATATAATATGTTTTACGAAATGGTAGAAGAGTTTGTTGACGGAATTAGACCTATCAGAGGGAAGACCGATTGGAACAATAAGAGAATTTATAGACAAACCCGATCTTCTAAACATTCTAATGAAGACCCAAATAGTGATAAGATTTTAGAAATTTTAGATCATGAAATCAATTATTAGACTGATTAGAAAACATATAGAAATATGCGAACGACTTCAAGATATATGAATAGCTGATTTTCTTATAGAAAGATATACAAAACCATGAAAATATAATATGGATTTTAGGATTCCTTTATAGAAATACAAACTCTCATTATCTCAATTTTTCATTAAACAATGTTATTAAGAGATAGAATTTAAATTTTTTTAAAATAAACTTATTTAAGTTCTAAATAATATATTCAATATTTTGGTATATCTATGTAATTTAGAGATTAATATATTATCTGAGTTTTTTATATTTAAAATAAATAGGAGGAATAGAGAGTAAAAATAGTATAATTATTTTTATTCAAACAAGCCACCGAATGGAGAATCAAAAGATCGTAGATCCTCTTCTGGAGTAAGTGGAGGCTGATCCTCAAACCTGAAACTATCGTCTAGAGGAGAATCAAAAGATCGCAG
>DASSVK010000126.1:0-4381 GCA_035706205.1 Nitrososphaeraceae archaeon
TAAAATGGCACCAATCAAATCTACGATCAGACCAATTAAAAAAATAGAATTTATCAATATGAATCAATATACATTTATTGATACCTATCTTAAAATTTTCTTCTTCTAAACTGCTGAAATCCTAAATGAAAGATAATATATATTTTGTTTCATCAATAATATTGAAAGGAAATAAAATAATTCAACCCAATGATGCTCTCATTTTATTATATCTTTAGTATTAGGCAAAAAATAGAGGCAAAAATGCCTCGCAACCCGACGGGCCCGTAGTTTTACTAGGGCTCACTATAGAAGTAAATATCATACTAGTATAGGATTGAAATTCTTCTATAGATTGAGCTGCTACATAATTGATAACAATATTTGAATTACACTATTATTATAGGATTAAATATTCTTTGCACTATTGGCCCAACATCTTCTATGTAAAAAATATTATATTTTCGCTTTATCGAACTGTTGGTAATTACTTTTAGAAATTTTTATCTGAATAAAATTATCTTGGCAGATTCGATTATACTAAAATAGTAAACTGATTATTTGTTAATATGAATTATCGAAGTAGAACCGAAATAGTTGCAATGATACTAGATGCATCTAATGTTGGAACAACAAAGACAAAAATCATGTATAAAGTTATGCTTACTTATAATCAATTAAAGAATTATCTTTCTATATTGATAGAAAATAATCTCATAGAATATCTTGAAGGAACTAAAACATTTAAGACTACGGAAAAAGGATTAAATTTATTAAGAATATACAATGAAATGACTGAATTATTACATATTACTGCCAAAAATGATTAGTTAAATTATAAATATAAAAATAATTTCCATTTTTTAGTATAGGTAGATTCTTAAGACTAACTCCAATCTTGACATTTATTGGGATGCAAAGGAATATGTACTCGTCATAGAGCATTCAAACCAAAAAAAGGTGGACAACGTTATGCAATAGGACAGAAACGTTGTCAGGTTTGTCAAATTTTTATTTATTGGCAAAATAGTTTTTGCCCATGCTGTGGATATAGATTAAGAGGAAAACCAAGAAATAGCAAATTCAAAGAAATGATGCTATTAAATACAATTATTAAGAATTAGAATTGTTTTAATAGGTGAGGTAAATGCTTTCTTCTTACAAATAAACATCTAATTTATTTTCATTCTTCTGTTACATTATATTACATTTATTCAGGTCAACTTCAACAAATATGGTTTCATTTTTCTTTGCAACATTAATCCATCTCTTTAATTCCTGTTTCCAATCTATTTCATTTTCCTTATCTACTATCTGATCAAATGCATCAACAAATCTTGTATAACATTCACCTTCTTTTGTCATTGCTCTAAAATTTTCATCTTCCTTTAATCCAATAGCAAACTCATTTCTATCTTTATTTGTATATATACAGATTAGTGATTTTTGATCCATATTGTTATAATTATTATTATTCATATAATTATATCTCTGTCCGGTTCAATTTTTGAAAATTAGACTATTACAACTACTAATGATATTGGAAAAAAATTTATTATTTTATAAATTTTTTGGTAAAGGTGATATTTTTTTCAATTAGATTATTAGAACTGATATTTGTGCAAGTCTTTTTCTATAATTGCTAAACTGTCATAAAAAGATTTAATGCATTTTTGATAAATAGAATAATGAAATTTTCTTCCATCAAAACATTCACGTGGATTTTGATCTCCATGTCGGTGATCTATGTTGTGACAATGTCCATCTTTAACTTTATTTGTTAGATTCAAAAGTGTCCAAGACATACATATTAAACTAAAAATCCACATTCTTATCTCCAGATCATTTCTATCGTACCGAATATTGCATTCTTGGGATTCATAAGTTTCATAAGATATAAGATAGTCTAAATCTGTCATTATATTCTTTACAAGATTATTAATATCTAATCCTTCTTCTGTAGTTATTTTGCTAATTTGCTCTTGAACTATATTATAAAATTCATTTATGTTTTTTTAATTTCCATATTTTTATTATGTTAATGAATTATATTAATAAGGCTAAAGATAATTATAAAATATGAATACCATTCATAAAACTAAAATTATTTTAAATACCTAATCATTGTTCACAATAAAATTACACAGATTTTATTACCTAATAATAAAAGCTAAATACTAGGTAGTAGAACCCTACTACATGGACGATTCTACTTTTGGTCGTCAATTATTATAGTACTTGCTAATTTAACGAGTATAACAATAGAAAAGAGAATTTTTTTACTTATGAATTAACATTAATTACATTACTCAATACTTAAATTCAACTAAAATTTAATCTATACGTGTCTCAACACCGTCCAACTGGAATTACTATAATTTCTGTTCTTATGATAATCGGTGGATTAATACTTTTATTTACAGGAATTACTCCTTTATTTTTAGGTCCTTTAATTAGTATTGATATTTCTAATTATCCAATTAGTGCATTAGGGTTACTTATTACAATAGGTGGATTAGTATTGGTAGGACTAGGAATATCCAGCTTAATTGTTTCATGGGGTCTTTTAAAGGGAAAAGGATGGGCTCGTACAATTACACTCATAATCAGTATAATTGCAATAATATTTGCTATTGTTACTCTTATAAGCAGTGAGGATTTGATACATATTATAGAAATAATAGTATATGGTATAATAATTTATTATCTCTATACAAAAAAAGTAAAATTATTTTTTGGTAAGGTTAAATAGCCAACTAACTAATTTTTGATAAAAAATTAAGTAGGTATTAACAATAAAAGCTAATAATACCATTATCTAAATAAACCATAATACTTTTAGAAATTCAATGTGAATCCAATAATTAGGATCAAAATACAGAGATACAATTTTTATCTTGTTTATCTTAGAAATCTTAAATAAATATGACATATGCTAATTTTATATGAAAAACTCTTTTCTGATTTTGTTATTTATCAGCCTAATTATAGGAATATCTTTCTTTACAAATGTTTATGGACAAAATGATACTTCAACAACCATTTCTAAAAAAAATGCTAATCCCATTATATATCATTTAACCAGCAATGACCCTTGGAGAGCTTCTATTGTTATATCTGATATAACTAACCTAAAGAATTTAGGATATGATGTTACTCTTCTTCTTAGCATAGAAGGAGTACAAATCGGTGTAAAAAATCCTCACCATCATTTGAACCTTGATAACATAGTAGCAAATGTTACTAATTTTATTAAGGATGGTGGTAAAGTTGTAGTGTGTGGCGTCTGTTTAGAAGTAGCTGGATTTGAGCCTAATGAAATAATTGATGGTGCAGTAATTGGAACAGCTGAAATAACACCTAAAATATTGACCAATGCTACAGTAATTACTTATTAAGTCTTAATCTATTCCTTTCATTTTTATAAAAATTATCTTTCAAAATAGTTTCTAACTAGCAAAAGCTAAATACAAAGTGGTAATATCACAATAAAAGACTCTTATTTTAGCACCGCTATCGGTATTACTCCCGACGGGCCCGTAGTTTTCTTGAGTTCATTTATATTATTCACTTTAATTGTTAAATCTGCTATATGAACTACAGTGAGAAGAAGATGGTATATTGATATTATTTATAGATATCATTTAGGAAATGATGATACCTAATATTAGATCTATGTTTATGTTCATGGTTTTTTTCTTTGGTGTTGCAGTAAATGAATAATAAGAGTTTTTTTGTGGGTCTCGTTCTTTCATTTCTTTTTCAATCTGATCTAAAATGTCTTTTTCTTCATCTTCAATCTTTGACTCTGTTCTGTAGCTTCCTTTAAATATAGAGCTTAGCAGACATATTTTTTAGTTCTTCTTCTACCTACAATAGGTGTTAAGCCCAATAATGCAATTTGTATCATTTTATACAAATTTAATTTGTATTATTAAAATTAAAGATTATAGTTTTATGTTTTTTTATACTAGTTTGATTGTATTGAAATTGTATTGAGTTTAATTGGAAATTTGAGTTAAAAATAAAAAAATTTCAAGAATTTCTTTTAGTAATTCTAAATTAATAAGTATCTAAAAACTATTAATATTTGTTTTTTGAATATTTAATATATGGATTATGATAATTTATGTAGATCTATTTTACAGATGGATTCTAAAGTAAGATTTGCAGGAATATGTGATGTATCTGGAGAGATAAAACATGGTGGTCAAAAAGAAGGAATAAAAAATATTCTAACTAATGAAGAAACAAGAAAATCAAATTTACAAGCTTTAGAAGGATGGGGATTGAGAAAGTTCTTATCTCCAAAAACAGGAAAAGGAAAATATGCAATGACAGAATATGAAAAAATTAAACGAATTACTATTCCATTAGATGATGAGCATTTATTGCTTATTAC
>DASSVK010000127.1:0-43810 GCA_035706205.1 Nitrososphaeraceae archaeon
TCTTACATGAGTATATTGGTAAGTATCCAAATCCAGAGGAAGCATCTAAACATACAATGGAAGCTAGTGTTACTATGCGTCATTTTGAAGATGCCGTAAGAAAAGTAAGAACCCAAAGAGATATGAAACCTGGAATGAAAGATACACTAGTTCACTTTAGATAACATTCAAAAAAAAAATAATATTACTTCAATTTTTTCTCTTTGTTAATAACTTTCGCGGTCTCTAAATCAGAATACATATACTTACAAAAAAAAGAGTCTAAAAGAGCGTCCAAAATTTCTTTAATGGCAAATATACACGGCTTTTTCTTAACTGTACCATTAAATTCAAATGAGTCGAATCTAACCTTTTTTTTAAAAAATAAGCATTCGTGGATAATTAGAACTTATCGTTATTATAAAAAATTTAATTCAAATTTTGGAAAGAGGTATGATGATGGATTTTATATCTATTATTTAGGACAAAAATATAAAGTTGATATAGTTAAAGACGTTATAAATAATGCGAGAGTATCTTCTTCTCTCAATAAAATAACATTTCACTTAAAAAATAAAAAAAACTATAAAAAATATATAAAAGATTGGTATCTTTCACAAACATCTATTATAATAAATGAACGAATAAAAATTTTTAGTGCATTGATGAATGTTAAATATTCTAAAATAAAAATAAAAGATAATTCTACAAGATGGGGAAGCTGTTCTAAAGCAGGAAGATTAAATTTTAGTCTCTACCTAATTGCTTTTCCAATTGATATAATTGATTATGTTGTTGTACATGAGTTGGCTCATTTAAAGGAATTCAATCATTCTAAAAAATTTTGGGAGATCATTGGTAATATTGACCCTCGCTATAAAGAAAAAACTCTTTATTTAAAAAAATATGCTAATTTAATTATTTTTTAAAAATTTTACAAGAACATGTATCGGCAAATGAAATTTAATTATTATTCTTCTTCTCCACTATTTTTATTCCTTTTCTATAACCATGAGTAAATTCTGAATCATACACTTTTGATAATTTATATTCAATTGGTTCAAGAACATTTCCGACTATTATTAATGCAGTTTTTATTATTTTCTCTTTTTTGGTTTTCTCTACAATATCTTTTAATTTTCCTTTAATTATTTTTTCATCTTTCCATGTAGCTTTGTAAACTACAGCAGCTGGAGTTTCAACCGTATACCTTCCACCTTTTAATAATTCATCAACAACTTCTTTTATGAGATGAACACTCAAATAAAAAACCATAGTACTACCATGTTTTGCCAATTCAGAAATTCTCTCTATTTCCGGAACCGGTGTTCTAAATTCTGCTCTGGTAATGATCAATGTCTGAGTAATCCCAGGTAAAGTTAATTCTAAATTCAAAGAAGATGCAGCACCCAAAGTGGCGGTTATGCCCGGAACTACCTTACATCTAATTCCTTCTTGTTCAAGTCTATCGATCTGTTCTCTAATAGTACTGAACAATGCAGGATCACCATCATGAAACCGAATTGCCAATTTCCCCTGTTTTGTATTATCACTTAAAAAGGCAAAAATTTGGTCCCTATTTAACAAGGCAGCATCGTATAATTTTGCTCCTTTTTTTGCATATTTTAAAATTTCAGGATTTAATAATGAACCTGAATAAATTACAAGATCTGCATTTTCTAACAAATTTTTTGCTTTAATTGTTATTAATTCAGGATCTCCAGGTCCTGATCCAACAAAATAAACTGTATTATTCTCTATCATTTCTTTTGACTACCATAATTGAAAAATATTTACTGCTAGATTGTTTTTTACCTTTGATGTCTTTTAAGCTTTTTATTTCGAGAATATTCTCTTGTGTAGAAACATCTTGAGCTATAGCTATTTTTGAATCATCACTAAATCCTGTATCCGATAACATCTCTATTACATTATCAAAATATCTTCCATCTTTTAAGAAAACTATTGTATCAGAAGATTTGATAGTATTTTTTACCTTGTTTAAATCATAACAAGCCGGAACTATAGACAAATTTTCATCGCCTTCCACTAAACTTATTTTTGCCTCTGCTGCAAAAGCAAAAATTGAAGTAATTCCAGGGACTATTTCAATTTCTATATCTTGATATTTTTTTTTTAATTCTTTATGAATGTATATCCAGGTACTATAAAGTGATGGGTCTCCTACAGTTAAGTAAACTGTCTTTTTTCTAGACCTGACCATTTGGGCAATTTCAAAAGCATTTTTTTCCCAATAGGTTTTCAGAGAATCCCTGTCCTTGATCATAGGAAAAACTAGATTAATGATTTCAGTAGTTTTTTTTATATGATTTTTTACAATAGATAACGCAATGCTAGGCTTGTTTAACTTTGAGGTAGGAACAAAGATAACATCAGCTTCTTTAATTAAATTTAAAGCACGGATAGTTAATAATTCGGGGTCCCCAGGGCCACATCCAACACAAAAAAGTTTCAACAATTTTTATGAAAAAAGAACGACTAATTTAAATCATAAAATCACATTAAAAATATATAAAATATACCAATCATATCTTCGTAGCTGAAATCAATAATATAGGATTTCTTGATAACATCATAGTACCTGTTTTGGTTTTTCGTCCTTTCGATATTGTGACCTGAGTAAAATCAATATCCTTAATATCATGAGATTCATTTAATGCTTCCATAGCTTTAAACATAGTTTCAATAAGAATTGTAGTAATAACCAACCTTCCTCCTTTATTTAATTTATTTATTGATCGATGTATTATTGCTCCAGTTTTTCCAGTAGTTCCTCCTATAACAATACCATCTACTGAGGGAAGTGTTTCTAATATATCATAGGCATCCCCTTTTATAATTTCTGCAAATACTTTAAACTTTTCTAGATTCGTTTTAGTTAAATCAATAGCTTTGGAATCCAAATCAATTCCAAATACTTTTCCGTTTCGGCATTGAAGACAAAGTTCTACTGTGATACTGCCGCTTCCACACCCTATATCAATAACTGAATAATCTTCATGTAGACGAAGTTTGCTTATTATTATAGAGCGAATCTCTTCTTTAGTTATTGGTATTTCCTCATTTCTAAAAAAAAATTCATCAGGAATCCCTGGTGTTTTAATATTCCAAGACATTATTTTTATTTATTTATCTACATTGCGAGATTTTGATGTAAGCCTGTATATGCTAATATCATAAACATTAAAAGCAAGAAAATAAATGGAAAAATACCATTAGTAATAAATTTTCTTTTCTCAGCTTTTGGTACATTTGGGATAATTTTTTTTGATAGCCAATAAGAAACAATATAAAAAAATAAAGCCATAATAAATACAACTCCTATTACCGTCCCTTGATTAGTATTAGGAGCTATAACAAATGCTATAGTTACACCTGCAATTATTCCTAATAATGCTCTTACATAATAGACTTTATCAGTTGGTTCCAAATGGAATTCATTAAATAATAGAGAGTTTAATTCTTTCCGGTCAGATTTTTTTAATATTATTAGATTGTAGTTAATATTTAGCTATTAAATAATTATTTTAGTATTGGAATTATCATCAATAGAGATACGTTATATTATTAACTACATAAATTCTAAGCTTATTGCTATCGGAGGTTATTATCTGAGTCAAGTCAATGGGATTACAAAAGATTCTCTGGCATTAAAATTTCATCATTCTACTGAACCGGATATTCTTTTGATAATTTCTACGAAAGGTACTTGGATTACTAAAATGTTATTTAAACAAGTTGAAGAAAACGATTTAGTTAGAAGTGCAAAAAAAGAACTTGAAAGATCTCGAATAATATCAATTGAACAATTAGATTCTGAAAGGATAGTAATTTTTAAATTTGAACATCCTGATAGCACAATTAGATATTTAATATGTGAATTCTTTGGTCAAGGAAATATCATTATTTGTGATGAAACAATGAAGATATTGTCAATTCTTAATCCATTAGAAGTACGACATAGAACATTACGTATAGGTTTAAAATATTCTCCTCCACCATCAAAGGGATTAGATATCTTTAAAATATCAATTGAAGAGTTCGAAACACAATATCAAAACGAAACAAGAAATTTGGAAATCTCTAAATGGTTAGGACGAAGTCTCTCATTACCAAAAAAATTTGTAGAAGAGATACTTTTTCGAGTAAATACAAATAATAATAAAAAAATAAAAGAGATAACTAGGGATAACCTTTTATCAATTTTTACAAATACAAAAAAGGTAGTTGAGGAAGTATTATCTGAAAATAAACATTCGCCAATAGTGATTTTAGATACAAATAATGTACCTTTTGATGTATCACATATACCTTTAAAAATAATGAAAGATTCGAATGTAAAACCAATGGATTCATTTATGGATGCACTAGATCAAGTCCTCTGTAATGATATTATTACTATTGGAAAAAGACTTCATACTATAGAACTTGATAAAAAACTCTCAGTTTTAGACCATGATCTCTTAGAACAAGAGAAGGCTAAACAAAAAGTGTTAACAAAATCTAATACAATCAGAATACTTGCTTCTGATTTGATGAATATTTCTTCACATAATCCTATTGAATTAGATAATCTTTTGAATAGACATTCATCCAAACTAATAATGGAAAAGGGAAAAAAATACTTAGTCGTAGGAGAAGAACTGATTCAATTTGATGACAATTTGAGAAAGGTAGCTTCTCTTCTTTATGAAAGAGCAAAGGAAATGGAAAGAGGAAGTGAAACCATTGATAAGGCTAGACTTAAAATATTAAATGAAATAACTGAATTAAAAAGAAAAACAAATATTGCTGAAAAAAAAATTGATGTAAAAGAACAAAAGCCAAAGGAATGGTTTGAAAGATATAGATGGTTCATTACTTCTGAAGGTTTATTAGTGATTGGGGGAAGAGATGCCTCCTCAAACTCAGCTATAATAAGAAAACATATGACTGAAATGGATGTAGTTTTTCATGCGGAAATTCATGGTTCTCCTTTTTTTTTAATTAAAAATATTGGGCTCGATGAGCAAGATATTACTCAAAATAGTGAAAGTCTTTTAGAAGGAGCCATAGCTACAGTATCTTTTAGTAGAGCTTGGAAAGATGGTTTATCTAGTGCTGATGCATATTGGGTATATCCTAATCAAGTAAAAAAAGGAGCGCCAACGGGACAATTTCTTCCGAAAGGATCTTTTGTAATTGAAGGAAAAAGAAATTTTATTAAAGGATTGGAATTAAAATTATCTATAGGTATAACAAAAGAAAACAATAATTATAAAATCATATGTGGACCGGTAGAAAGTGTAAAATCAAAAAGTATAATTCATTCAATACTATTGCCTGGTACTCTGGATCCAATGAATGCTGCAAAAAAAATAAAAACAGAATTAATAAATAATTCACAAAATAATGTGGAATTAATAGAATTTTTAAAAAAAGTATCCTTGGATGATATAATTCGGGTATTACCTTCAGGAAAAATCAAAATAAGCTTATCTGAAAGAGGTAAACTATATGCTAATTTATGATTTCTTTTAGCAGTAAACTAATATGTTTGGTAATACAAAGGATTGACGTGGGAGCCAATCATCTAGGCAGTAAACATAGAGATGCAAATATGACAACTAGGATACTGGTTAGAGACATTATGAATAGTCCAATTATTTCCTCATCTCCTGATTCTAATATTAAAGAAATTGCAGAAAAAATGAAGGAAGAAAAAATTGGAAGTATTGTTATTTTTGAAGCTGAAAAACCGGTCGGAATAGTCACTGATTGGGATATTGTTACAGATGGCTTTTCTCGTGATGTACCCCCCAGTTCAATTAAAACATCGGAGATTATGAAAAAGCTGTATACTATCGAAGGAGAAGCTACAATCACAGAGGCAGCTAGGATGTTGAGAAAACATAACATCAAAAGATTAGGAGTTGTTTATAAAAATAGAGTAGTCGGTATTATCTCATCTTCAGATGTTATATCTGTTACTCCTGAATTGATAGATGTTATTTCAGAAAAAGCAGGTTTGATACGAGGCGAAATTGGTCGCCCTACAGGACATATTTCTGGTTATTGTGATGAATGTGGAGAATGGACCGACCTTTTATTATATAGTGAAGGTACTTTTACCTGTGAAGAATGCCGGGGAGAATCTTCATTATCCTAACAAGGTACAATTCCATTTTTAGTTATTTATGAATTTTTGTTTAAAATTTTAAAGGGATAAAATTGCAAATTGGTGTAAAATAAAACTCTCTAGAGTCAATCTTATCCATTCTCTATAGAATTTTACTTTATTAAAAAACATTTGATATAGAAATAATTTAACTGATAATAATAATATTGATATCTCTTTCAAAATTTTTATTTATTAACAAAATTTTATTAAATTTTTATAAATATTGTTAAAATTTTCATAAATCAACAAAAAGATTAAAATCACTCATTATAAAAGTTGTTAATAATGTCATCGCCTACACCTTTAGAGCGAACTATAGATCAGGTTATAACAAAGAAGGAATCTGAGTTATTAACTCACTTAAATAACTCTTATTCAGAATCTCTTAATAATTTGGAATTATCAAAGTCACAAATAGAATTAGAATATGCAAGTATTATATCAAATGCAGAAAAAAAAGCAGATAGTTTAAAAAAACAAGTTATTGGTTCTAGTAAATTATCTTCTAGGAATAAAGAATTATTTTTACTCGAAGAAGCTGTTAATGACGTTTTTGAGAAATCTAAAGAAAAATTCTTGTTACAGACGGATGAATCATATTATAAGAATTTATTGATAAAAATGCTTGATGAAAGTATTCCAGATATAGGTACTAGTGGTATTATAATAGAATGTTTGGAAAAAGATGCTATTTTCTTTAAACAACAAATAGAACTACTTAGTGGAAAATATAATAAAAAAATTAAATTACATAACAATTTAAAAAATTCAATGGGTGGATTTAGAATAAAATCCACTGATGGAACTGTTACTTTAGATAATACTATAGATTCCAGAATTGAGAGAATAAAACCTTTAATAAGGAAAAATATCGCAAGTATTTTGAGAGGAAGAGTATAAAATGATTGCAAAGGGAAAGATTGTCTGGGTAAGCGGACCTGCGGTTAAAGCAGATGGAATGTCTTCTGTTAAAATGTATGAAACCGTAGAAGTAGGAGATTCAAAGCTGATAGGAGAGGTTATTCGTTGCACCGGAGATATTGCTTTCATTCAAGTTTATGAATCTACATCAGGCCTTAGACCAGGAGAACCTGTGATAGGAACAGGACAGCCATTATCAGTTACCTTAGGTCCTGGTGTAATAGGTAAGATTTATGATGGTATCCAGAGACCATTAGATGAAATAGCTAAAAAGTCTGGATCCTTCATTAGTAAAGGAATTGCAACTACGCCAATTGATATGAAGAAAAAATATCGATTTTTACCAAAAGTGAAAGTAGGCGACAATATTATAGCAGGTTCTGTTTTGGGAACCGTTGAAGAAACACCTCTATTATCTCATAGTATTCTAGTACCTCCCAATTCTTTGGGAGGCAAGATAACTCATATTTCAACTGAAGGTGATTATGACTTGGAACACTCTATTTGTACAGTAGAAAAAAGCGGCAAAAAATCTCAATTAATGATGTATCATAGATGGCCAGTCAGAAAACCCCGACCATATACTGAAAGATTTGATCCTACTGTGCCTTTGATAACAGGACAAAGAGTCATTGATACTTATTTTCCAATAGCGAAAGGCGGAACGGGTGCTATTCCAGGTGGTTTTGGAACAGGAAAAACTGTTACATTACATCAGATAGCAAAATGGGCCGATTCTAAAGTTGTTGTATATATTGGCTGTGGTGAGCGAGGTAATGAAATGACTGAAGTTCTTGTCGAATTTCCTCATCTGATAGATCCACGCTCTAATAGACCATTGATGGAAAGAACCGTCCTCGTTGCCAATACAAGTAATATGCCTGTTGCAGCTAGAGAAGCCTCAATCTATACTGGTGTGACTATGGCTGAATATTATAGAGATATGGGTTTGGATGTAGTTTTGGTTGCAGATTCTACTAGTAGATGGGCAGAAGCTTTAAGGGAAATGTCCGGTCGGTTGGAAGAAATGCCTGCTGAGGAAGGTTATCCTTCTTACCTTGCATCCAGATTAGCAGAATTCTATGAACGAGCAGGACGAGTTCGTGCATTAGGAGCTCCAGATAGAAATGGTTCAGTGACTATTGTTGGTGCAGTTTCTCCATCAGGAGCTGATTTTACAGAACCAGTAACAACTCATACAATCAGATTTATAAAGACTTTTTGGGCATTAGATACAAGATTAGCATATTCTCGACATTATCCTTCAATAAATTGGATGCAATCTTATTCTGGATATTTAGAAGATGTGTCCAAATGGTGGACTGAAAATATTAGTCCAGACTGGTATAAATTAAGAGCCGATTCTTATAATATATTACAACGAGAAGATACACTTAAAGAAATTGTTAGATTATTAGGCCCTGAAGCATTACCTGATGAAGAGAAATTAATACTTGAGATAGCAAGAATGATTAAAATTGGAATTCTTCAACAAAATTCCTTTGATAAAATTGATACCTATACTAGCCCAGAAAAACAATTAAAACTGGTTAAATTAATGGTTAAATTTTATAACGAATCTTTAAAATCACTCAAAGAAGGTGTATCTCTTGCTGATATTAGAACAATGCCAATTCTTCCATCTCTATTAAAGGCAAAATTTGAAATTCCAGACGAACAAATTGCCAAGCTTGACGAGCTCACCAAAAATATGGATATGCAGTTCGAACAGATTAGATCTAAAAAAGAGGAGGTTGAATTAATTGTCTGAGATATCTACTAGTAGCAGTGTTGAATACACTAAAGTTGCAGAAATTAAAGGTCCTCTTATTATTGTAGATGGAATAACTAAGGCATCTTTTGATGAACTAGTAGAAATTGAGACAAATGAAGGTGAAAGAAGACTTGGAAGAGTATTAGAAGTTGGAAATGGAAAAGCAGTAGTACAGGTTTTTGAAGGGACATCTGGTCTAGCTGTAACAGGAACAAAGGCCAAATTCTTGGGAAAAACTATGGTTATGCCCGTATCTAATGAATTATTAGGAAGAGTGTTTGATGGATTAGGAAGACCAAATGACGGTTTACCTGAACCTATTGCTGATAAATTTCTAGATGTAAACGGTGAGCCTATGAATCCTGAAAGAAGGGAATATCCTACCTCATTTATTCAAACTGGTGTTTCTGTTATAGATGGAATGCTTACTCTTGTAAGAGGACAAAAATTACCAATTTTTTCTGGATCTGGACTACCTCATAATATATTAGCTGGTCAGATTGCCAGACAAGCTTCCGTCGTTGGTACTAATGAAGATTTTGCAGTTGTTTTTGCTGCAATTGGAGTCCAGTATTCTGAAGCCCAATATTTTAAAAGAAGTTTAGAAGAATCGGGAGCACTACGACGTAGTGTGTTGTTTCTCAATCTGGCAGATGATCCAGCTATCGAGAGAATCATAACACCAAGAGTTGCATTGACTGTAGCCGAATACCTTGCATTTGATCTTGGTATGCATGTACTTGCTATCCTAACTGATATGACCAATTATTGTGAGGCGCTTAGAGAAATAAGTGCAGCAAGAGAAGAAGTCCCTGGAAGAAAAGGTTATCCTGGTTATTTGTATACGGATCTTGCAAATAATTACGAAAGAGCTGGAAGAATCAAAGGTAAAAATGGTAGTGTAACACAAGTTCCTATTTTATCAATGCCTGCAGATGATATTACTCACCCTATTGCAGATCTTACAGGATATATTACCGAAGGTCAGATAGTTTTGAGTCGAGATCTATTCAGAAAAGGTGTATATCCACCTGTTAATGTATTGATGTCTCTCTCTCGGCTAATGAAAGATGGAGTAGGAGAAGGAAAAACAAGAGGTGATCATATGGAAGTTGGAAATCAATTATATGATGCTTACTCGCGATCCCAAGAAGTTAGAGCGTTAGCGGAAATTGTCGGAAGAGCTGGTTTAACAGGGGTAGATTTGAAATATCTAGATGTAGGAGAAACATTTGAAACCTATTTCTTGAAACAATTGACAGATGAAAATAGAAACCTTGAAGAAACTCTTTCTCGGGCATGGGATGTTTTAGCAAATCTTCCCAAAGGTGAACTAACAAAAATTAAAGACAAAAATATCCAATTATATTTTAAAGAAGGAACAAAAACTATAAAACAGTAACAAAAAATTTGTACGGTGTGTGTGTTTGAATTAATATGTCGTTTGGAAAAAGAGTAGTTGCAACAAAAATCGAATTAATTAAAATTCGACGCTCTATGCAAATCTCAAAAATGGTTCATAAAATTCTTGATGATAAAAGAGAAGTATTACTCAAAAAAATAGATGAAATGATAGATGAAGCAAATAAAGCAAGAGCAGATATATGGGATCCTTTGGATGATATATACAAAGCAATTTTTCATGCTTATCTTTCTCTTGGTTCCTCTACAATACAGTCACTGTCAAGTTCTACTCCGCCATCTATTAATGTAGATGTTCACATTAAGAGAATTGTAGATGTAAAAATACCTGCATTAGAAATATCATCAAAGAAAGAGGTTCAAGATTTAACATATGGATTTGCAGATACAAATTCTTCAGTAGATCAAGCAACAAAATTGATTAAAAGTATTCTACCTGGAATTTGTAAAGCTGCTGAATATGAAAATGCAATCTTTAGTCTCGCTAAAGAATTAGAAAAGACACAAAAATTGATAAATGCACTAGAATATATAATAATACCACAATATCAAGAAGCATTATCATTCATCAAATCTACATTGGAAGAAAGAGAACGAGAAGAATTCGTAAGACTTAAGAAAGTGAAGGCTGTAATAGAGAGGAAGGGATAAAAATGGCAACACCAATAATATCATCATCATCAACAACAACAACATCAACAAAAAATAAGGCAGTAATAGAAAGCCTTTTTGAAGACTCTAAAAATACATTGAAAAATGAATACGATAGTATGGTAATAAAATTAAAAGAAGATTTGAACAAGTCAAAGCAACAAGTTTTAACCAAAATAAAAAAATTATGATTTCTGTGTTTCTCGATTACTTACTAACTAATTTTGTTATTAACCTATCTAATTCTATCTAGTTATCATTTAAATTATTTTACTAATCTAAAAATTATTAATTGAACTCAATTCTGTATATTTTGTATAGAAGTTAAAATAAATAAGAAAAAATATATCTTGATTATATAATTTCGATAAATATTTGAATAAGTAATATAAGATTAGATATAATTAAATATGGCATCTTTTAACTTGACTACGTAATTAAATTATGAAAATAAAATCAATTTTGGCTATGGTATTGATAGCAACTATTGCATTAATTACAACAAATAATTTTTCAAAAGAGGCATATGCACAAGAAGCCCAAGCGGGTATGAAATTTGTAGGTGCTGGATTAGCTTTCGGATTAGCTGCATTAGGTGCTGGTGTTGCAATTGGGGGAGTTGGTGCAGCTGGTTTAGCAGTTATTAGTGAAAGACCAGATTTGAGATCTCAAGCTTTGGTGTTCACAGCTCTTGGAGAAGCCGTAGCAATCTATGGTATAGTTATGGCTATTATTATATTAGGACAATCATAATTCTTTACTATTTTTTTAAAGGATTTTCATAAAGACTAAGGCACTTTTTTAAAGTTTAGATATTATATCCATATACAGTATTATACTTCTTCTATTTCATTAATGTCTATGAGTCGAGAACAAAACTTGCATTTTAAAAGAATTTTTATTTTATCTATTACTATTATAGTTGGTATTATTTCTGTTTCTTCATTACTAATACAATTAATATTAGAACATTTGAAAATACCTGAAATATAGTCTGGAACTTGAATTTTGCGCTTTTCAGCAACTCTATAATTTTTAATTATATTAATAGTAGCATTTGGTGATATTAAAGCAATTTTGTTTGTATCGTCATTTTCTAAAAATTTGTTTTCTACTTTAATTATATCTTTTTTATTCTTTTTCGTACTAGGAACATTTAATGCTACAGTAACGATATTTCCATCTTTTCCATTTATATTCAAAGTTTTTAAAACATTAAATGCCTTACCTGGAGCAATATGATCTATTACTGTTCCTTCTTTTATCCTTCTAACTAACAGCTGGTTAAGCTCAGCCATACATATACAGTATTTCCTTATTATCTTTTAAAGATTCATGTAATTGCAGTTTGAAATATCTTTTATTATAGATCAAACTTTTTATAGAATTTGAATTAATTATATAATTGTGGTTACCTGTTCAAAGCATATTCTTTTTTTTAGTAATGATTGTGAAATTTGTAAGAAAGAATATTGCAATATGAAGGGATTAAATGAAAATGGGATTTTGACTTTAGAACAACATATCAGAGATAAGGATATGAAACAAATTCATTATAAAAAATTTACTGAAGAAAAGGCAAAACAATTGTATGAAAAATTATTTATTTTTTATTTAAAAAATAACAAAGATGAACAAGAGGTCTCAAAAAAGGCAAAAAAAATAATAAAAAAACAGTGTCAATTAAGAAATATTGACCCTTGGGATTGGATCAAGATTTAGGTTGTCTAACTAGCCGTTAAGGTAAACTGATTACTAATGATATAATTAATTAAAAATAAATATTTTATAGCTAAGATTTCTATATCTTTTCTATCTTATCAACTAAATCATTCAACAAATGAGTAAATGTGATGATAGGGATATTTCAATATGGTTAAAAGTATAACAAAACTATTTTTATATTGTATTTGTTTATTTAAGTAATTGTGTAATCAAATACTTTGTTTCAGTATTATTATCATTTGTCCAATGTGTTGGAAGATTAATCTCTTCTATTATTTTTAAATTATTTTTTTTAATAATTTCTCCCCATCCATAATTTTTAACTTTATTTACAAATTTTCTTTTGAAAATACTTCCCAAAAATACAATACCAAAAGTTTCAAATTTATTTTGTATCATTGTCTGAATTACATTGTCCACAAACATTTCTCCCATTTCAGGAAGTCCAGATACAAAAAAAATCGGTTTAGATAAATTAAATCCAGCAAAATTATAACTTGAAGCATCACCATTAATTATTTCAAATTTAATATCAGTTAAGTTACATAGCTCTCTTTGTAATTCGGTTAAATTAGTATCTAACTCAATTCCAATGGATCTTAGATTTAATAATGAACCACAATAAGGTATTCTTCCATCTCCTGCACCAATATCGATTAGTTCAGTAAATCCTAGTTCTTTTATTTGCAGACATAATAAAAATGCAGATAACATCCATGTAGGATAAAATGGTTGATAATTTGTATCATATTTCTTACTACTTAGATAAAACTCATTTACATCACCCTCGTAAGAGACAAAATTTATATTATTAATCAAAACATCTGTTTTTTTAAAATAAATAGTGTTATTAGATACAAATTGATGTAGCTTTGTTAATACTTGCTTATCAATAGGAAAAAAATCTGAACATTCTTTTGGGAGTATTTCTGCTATTATATTTGTTGGTTTAAAGTTTTGTAAGTACTCTCTTTTGATTTGTAGAAAATTATATAAAATTTTTTCAAACATTTTTTAGTCGACAAAATATATTTTCTTTTTATTATTATTCTTATTATTCTTAATAAACAGATTCAGCAGATGGCCTTAAACCTCTTTTGTATGAAGAATAACCGCATATTGAGCATTTGTATATTCTTTTCCGTTTATATGTATATAAAATGTCTTCCTTTTCAACGATCTGATGTGAAGTTTTTTGCATACATTTGTCACAAAATCTAATCTCATTCATTTATTTTATATAATTAAATAAAAAGAGGTATTAAAAAAATTTTTGTACATGTTAATTTTTAAGTTTAGATTTTAATAACTCTGGAACTTCACCAGGTCTTTTTGCTACTGGTACATTTGCTTTTGAATAATTTGAAACCTTTGAGTCTGCTGAACCATAATTTCCATATACTATTGCACCTGCATGACCCATTTTCTTTTCCTTAGGAGCAGATCTTCCTGCAACATAAGCTACTACTGGTTTGGAAAAATTGGTTGAAATGATATATTCTGCCAGATTTTCTTCGGCATCACCGCCTATTTCTCCAACAACTACAACTGATTCAATATCATCCCGTTCCTTGACAAGATCAAATGCTTCAATAAGATTTGTTCCATTTATAGGATCTCCTCCAATACCAAGGCAAATTCTCTGTCCATATCCAGCATTAGATAGAGTATGTGATACTTCATACATGAGTGTTCCACTTCTTGAAAAAACCGCTGTCGAACCTTGAATAAAGGGTTTAGATGGCATAATACCTACCTTCATTATTTCGGGAACTATGACTCCAGGAGTATTAGGTCCAATCATCCTTGCACCTTTTTTTTCAGCATATTCAAAAATTTTTATGGCATCTATTACAGGAACATGTTCAGGAATTGCAACTAGCAATTTTATACCATTATCTATCGCTTCTTTTGCTGCATTCAAAAAGAAAGGTGCAGGAACAAAAATTCCTGATATCTCTATGGAATTATTCTGTACAGCTTCAGCAACTGTATTGAAAACAGGGATTTCTTCAAAGAATTGACCTCCTTTTCCTGGAGTAACTCCTGCAACAATATTTGTTCCATAGTCTTTCATTAATTTGGTGTGAGTAGAACCAAAACTACCAGTAATTCCTTGAATAATAACTGGTTTATTTTTATAATCACTATCCTTTTCGTTACCAATCAAAATATTGAATAAATCAAATTTATTACTCATCATTTTAATTACCTTTTCTCAGTTTTTCACCGCTGCATTTATTGCTTCTTCTACAGTATTAAATAATCTAGCTTTACTATTAAAAAGCAATTCGCGAGCCTTTTCAGATTCGGCACCAGTTATTCTTGCAAAAACAGGAACTGTAATAGTACCATCATTATATGCATTAAGAATTGCCTGTGCAACTAAATCGGTTCTTACTATTCCTCCAAATAAATTCACAAGAATTGTATGAATTTTATCTACTTTACTTATTACTTTTAATGCTTGATATATGGACTCAGTTGTAGCTCTTCCGCCAAAATCTAAAAATGCTCCTGCTTTTCCTCCAGAATCAGTAACCATATCTAGAGTTGACATTACTAATCCCGCACCATTACCGATGATTGCAATATCACCATCAAGCTCAACAAATGAAAATCCATTATTCTTTGCTTGAGATTCTAACTCTGATAATTCTTCATATTTTTTTAAATCTTCGTGTCTAAATAAAGCATTATCATCAATTATCACTTTAGCATCTAATGCAATAAATTTTCCATCAGTTAGCATGGCTAATGGATTGATTTCTGCCAATTCTGCTTCTTTTTCAAAAATTAATTTTGATAGCTTTTGAATTAAATCTACAAAAGTATTTTTTTCAGAATTGTTAAGGTTCATTTTTTCTGAGACTTTAGATGCTAATTCTGATGAAATCCCCTCAACAGGAATATCAATTATGACTTTATTATCTACACTTTCAATTTCTATACCCCCTTGTGAGGAAGCTATGATAGAATAACATCTTTTTGTTCTATTTAAAAAAATAGATAAATAAAATTCTCTTTTTATATTAACCATTTCTTCGAGGAGAATTGATTTAGGTTTTTCTCCTTTGACTTCCTTGTTCATCAATTCATCAAATTTTTCAACAAGTTCTTTTTCATTTTTACATTTTAAAATTGCTCCTGCCTTTCCTCTTCCACCTACTGTTAATTGTGATTTTATTACAAATGGAAAACCAATCTTTTCAGATGCTATTTTGGCTTGTTCAATATCTTTGGCCAAATATGATTTTGGTACCTTTATGCCATAAGAATTAAAAAGTTCTTTACCCTGAAATTCTAATAATTTCATTTTTTATAAGGAATGTTTTTGAGAGCTTTATATTCCTATTTTTTAAAGACTTTCACTTCTATTTTAAAATAGTTGCAATTATTTATTCAGCTAAGAAACCAATTTTTAAGTAAGTCAATTAAAAGATAAAACATGATAAATTCTATTAATTAAGATATTTTTAAATATTTCATGTTCCTTTTTAAAGTACCTAATGAATTTTGCAAAATTAGGTAATATTATTGTTTTTTATATGATTATAAAAAAGAATAGTAAACAAAATTATATTATAATAATATATTAAAACGATTTTCTTAAAATAAATTGAGGAAATATTAATAATAAATATATTGATATTTAAAATATTATACTATTTTAGAGTTTTTTTCAAATAATAGAAATAATAAAACAATTTATTTTGAATTGAAGTTAACGACTTGTAATATATAAATATACAATATCAAAAAAGAATTTAATTAAAACCTGTAAATTTTTTCCTTTTTATTATAATATGTTTCCATTTATATATTAATGGATTTATTTTCTTTTATAAATATAAAAAAAACAACAAGTGATAATCTTTCAATTACATTACCTATTTAATAGTCTATTTTTAATGTAAATCTTTAATTAATCTGTCTTGTCATTAAAAATCAGATGTAAAATTTAAGTATAGTTAGCCTATCGTAGGTTATATGGATTTGGAAAACAGGCTATCTCTTATCACTTCTGATCCCACTGAAGAAATTGTTACAATGAATGAGTTAAAAAATCTTTTACAAACAACTACAAGGCCTAAACATTATATAGGATTAGAAATTTCAGGAAAACTTCATCTTGGAAGTCTTATTCTGACAGGGTTTAAAATAAACGATCTAATAAAAGCAAATTTTAATACAACAGTTTTTTTAGCTGACTGGCACACTTTTATTAATAATAAATTAGAAGGTAATTGGGATAAAATAAATGAAATTTCTAATTATTATTCAGATGCTTTCAGATTTTTTTGTCCTGGTGTAAATATTGTTCTTGGAAGTAATATATATAATGAATATAAAGAGTACTGGAAAAATTTTATGCAAATTTGTAAACATATTACATTATCTAGGATTATGAGATCATTAACAATTATGGGTAGAAATTCTAATGACCTGCTTGACTTTTCTCAATTTCTTTATCCTGCGATGCAATCTACAGATATTCATGCACTAGATTTGGATCTGGTACATGCAGGAACCGATCAACGAAAAATCCATATGCTAGTAAGAGAAATTTTTCCTAAATTAAAATGGAAAGTTCCAGTTAGTTTACATCATCATTTACTTCCAGGGCTTTTAGAACCAGTCAAACTAGGATTAACTGAGAATAGTAGAGAAGATTTACAGATTTCAAGTAAAATGAGTAAAAGCAAACCAATGGGGGGTATTTTTATTCATGATGATGATAAAACAATTGAAAATAAAATTAAGAAGTCTTTCTGTCCTATAGGTGCTTCTGAAAATAATCCTATTTTGGAAATTATACGATATATTATCTTTCATAATTACAAGGAATTTATTATTGAACGTCCTTCAAAATATGGAGGGACAATTACTTATTCTAACTACGTAGACTTAAAACAAGATTATGAAAAACAAAACCTTCATCCTCAAGATGTAAAACAAGCTACTTCAAAATATCTTTGCGAAATTATTGAACCAATAAGATATCATTTCAAAGAACGAGAACCTATTTTTTAAAAAATAAAAAGTAATAGAGTATTTACCCAATAAATTATTTTTTTATTTTTTCTTCTTCCTTCACTAATTGGTACTTCGATTTATATCCACGTGGATTGATCATCATGTTATTATAGTTATAGGTAGCAGAATTTCCTATTATTATAGTAGTTATCATCCCAATAATATTACTATAATTTAACATATCTTCTAAATTAGTTAAAACTATTTCCTGACTGTCACGATAAGCTCCTTTTATTATTGCGACAGGAGTATTTGGTTTTCTATACTTCAACAGAATATCTCTTGTATCTTTTAGCTGATGAATTCTTTTTTTACTAGCAGGATTATATATTACTGTAACATAATCACCTATAGCCGCAGCTTTTACCCTTTTTACTATCATTTCCCATGGAACCAAAAGATCACTCATACTTACCACTGCAAAATCTGTCATCAATGGAGAACCAACTAATGCTCCACAAGAATTTAAAGAAGAAACACCAGGAACACATTCAACATAGATACCATTTTGCCTATTCCATCCTTTTTCTGCTAATATTTCATAAATTAAACCTATCATTCCATATATCCCCGGATCCCCTGATGAAACTAAAGAAACTGTTTTTCCTTTTTCTGCAAAATCTATTGCTTGATTAGCTCTATCTACTTCCTGAGTCATAGCATATCGATATACTTCTTTTCCCTCAATTAAGTCCTCTACTAGAGACACATAGGTATCGTAACCAACTATAATTTCACTCTCTTCAATCACATGTCTAGCTCTATATGTCATGTGATCATGATTGCCGGGTCCGACCCCTACCACGTACAATTTTCCTTTTGACAACATATACTTAAATCTAAAACAAAATTTATCTTTTTGCTAAAGAACTAGTTATATCTTTATAAATTCCTGATGAAGTGCATTAACTGCTTCCTCACAGTTTTTATCTTCAATGACAAATGCAAGATTAAGTTCTGATGAACCTTGTGTTATCATTATTACATTGATATTTCTTTTAGCCACAGCTCCAAAGGTTCTAGCTGCTACTCCTTTGATGCCTCTCATTCCCATACCCACCACTGCAATAATAGCAACATTATCACTAACATCTATTCTCTTGATGAGTTTTCCAAGGAAATTTAATTCCAATGTTATAATAGCTTTATCAATATCTTGCTTTTTGACAACCATAGTAATACTAGATTCAGAAGGGGTTTGGGAAATCATCATTATATTGACCCGGTTTTTTGCTAAAGCATCAAAAATTTTTGCAGCAGTACCAGGTGTTCCTATTAATCCTCCACCACTAACATCTATTAGTGCTGTGTTTCTAATTACTGTTATTGATTTTACTATCTTGTTGGAAGTAAAACTTGGTCTTTGAGTAATTAATGTTCCAGGATGATCAATATTATTTGCATTTCTTATTCTCACTACTATTTTTGAATCCATTACAGGCTCAAGTGCTCTTGGATGCATATACTTTGAACCAAACATAGATAACTCTAAGGCTTCTGAAATTGAAACCTCATCAAGAACTATTGCATTTTTAACAATTTTTGGATCAGCCGTCATCAATCCATCAATATCACCCCACAACCAAACCTCATCAGCATTTATACTAGCAGCAATTATAGTTGCAGAGTAGTCGGATCCACCTCTACCGATAGTAGTTAAATTGCCATTCTGATCACATCCAATAAAGCCAGTCACAACAGGAATTTTTTTCTCTTTTAATAATGGTTCAATCTTATGATGTACTCTGAATTTGGTTGTATCCATTAACGGCTTAGCATCTCCAAAATATGAGTTGGTTAAAATACCCACTTCCTTTCCATTTAAATAAGTAGATCTCAAGCCTGCAGAATTTAAAGCACAAGATACTATGGGAGTCGATAGTCTTTCTCCAAAAGAAAGAAGATAATCTTTGGATTTTGGTGTAACTTCTCCTAAAATAGAAATTCCTAATAAAACATCTCTAAATTCATTCATTAAATTACTAATCACTTGTAATAGTTTTGATTTTTCTTTTTCATCTATTACAATTTTCTCTATAAGACTAGTATGGGCAATTTCTGTATTCTTTAGAAATATAAATAACGAGTCTTTATTAATTTTTTTTATATGGTCACATATATCTAAAATTCTATCAGTAATTCCATGCAAAGCAGAAGTTATAACGACAATTTCATTGTTCAAAGAATAATACGATTTTATAATATTTATAACATTATTGAGTTTAATTTCATTATCCAATAAAGAACCCCCAAATTTCATAACTAATCTCATATAATTGATGAATAGTTCATTTCCTAAATTAATACTTCACTAAAAATGAAAGAATATTATTAATTAAATAAATAATATCAAAAATTGTTAATCTTGTATCCGTGGAGCTAGATAAAAGTGAATTCGACCAATATTTGCAACAGTAAATTCTAATCTTAGTGGCATTTTACTAGAATACTCTGCAATTACAGATCCTCCAACTGTACTTATTGCTTTTGTAATTTTTATTAAATAATCTATGCTATATGTGCCGATGCTATCTTCATTTGATGATAATTCCTCTAATCCTTCACTTTTTGGTTCTAAGAATATGTCAGCTTCACCTGTATCGCCTCTACCTAAAAATCTCACACTATCCGATTTACAATCAATAGTTATGTATTCTGAAAGTACCTGAATATCTGATAAGATTTTATCCATTGCAGAAGCTGTTAATATGATTTTTGAATTAAAATTTAATTTTGGTAAAGGAGTAGAACTAGAAGAACTTTCAATGAGCCTCATTTTATATTCCTTTTTATATCCATTTTGTATATTCAAAGTTAACATACTTTCTTTGTTTATGGATAACTCAACTGAATCTCTTTTATCTGATCTCTTAATTAATTTTGAAAATTCATCAATTCTTACTCCAAATTTAATTAATGAATCACATTCATATCTTTCAAAAGCAGAATTAGGCCAATAAATGTCAATTAATGCTACATGTGAGGGATCCATTCCTCTAAAAGATATTCCTTCTACTGAGGCTTCAAATGTTGCTTCATCAACTAAAGTTGATATTGCAGATGTAATAGCCTTCCATTCATCAGGAGATTTTGTTTTAGCTAGAAAAGTCAAATTAATACATTGTCTGGCTATCGTAAGGCAATTTTAAATCTTCCTATTAATAATCCGATTTTTTAATAATATGAGAATCCAATAAATAAGCTAATAAAATAAAATTATATAATATTAAGAATAGTTTCGCCAAGTATGATTACATTTAGTACAACGATAGAATTGGGTTGTTGCCTCATCTGCTGAGCGAGTTTGAAGCATCCACCAAACCGCTAAGTTATTTTTGCATTTAGGACATTCTATATTTATAGTAGGAAGCGCTTCGGTAGTATTTTCGGTATCCAATACTCTTAAAGCATTTTGTTCTTGTGTTGTGACGTTACCCACATTAATTGTTACTGTCGGTTTTTGTTCTGATATAGTAAATCCACATTTAGAACATGATATAAGATTTTCATCAAATTTTAATCGCATTCTCGTTTCACAATTTGGACAGAATTTCATTTAATTCACCATCTGTGGAGAAGATTCTATCGAAATTGAAAGCTCTTTTAAAAAGTCATTAGCTGATTTAACAGATTTGGTTAGACTATTAATAGGATTTCCCTTACCATTTATTTTCATCAAATACTCTTTTATTAAAGGATGTTTCATCACAATTCCAGCAAATTCTATATCTTTTTCCTTTAAGATGTGATGCTGAATTATATACATAATAGAAATATCTTCTTCTTTTAGCTTTAATTCTATTTCATTAGGAGAATAATTAATAATTTCTGCCTGCATTAAATAGTCAAGTACTTATTTAGGATATAAATCATACCACATGGTAAATAATCATTGAGTGAAGAAAAAGATTCATTAGATAATATTGTTTTAACCAAGATAAATAATCCAAGTAAATCAAATGATTTAATATCTTTTAGTTTAAGTTTAAAAATAAATGCAAGAATTAGAAAATTATTTAACCAATCTCTATGGGAAAAAGCCTATAACAAATTTGATAATACATTTAGAATAACAATAAATGTTGATCTAAAATCTGGAAACAAAATTTTATATTCTATAAAATTTGTAAAGAAAGCAGTATTTTTTTGGACAAGGAATCCGAGAATACCTCATAGAATATGGATTTTTATAGTTAAAGATGATTCTCCCTTTTATCCTGAATCAGAAGAAGAAGCAAAATCTTTGCTATTTGATATCGAGAAAATTATAGAATTAAAACCATCCATGATATCCAAAAAGAGCTCTAAAATTTATGCAAATGTAAAAATTTCTTGGGGAAGACATAATTTTACGGAGCCAACAAAACTGGAAGGAAAGTCAAACGAGGAAGAAATACAATTAATCTTTTCATAATCATAATATAGAAAGACTTTTTTTCTGATAAGAATGTTAATTTTATAGAAATTTTTAAAAATATATGCTACAATTTATAGTATGGCAAAATTTGATGGAATAAAAGGACAGGAATTATTGGATATAGAAGTACAAGGAAATGAATTAACTTTTATTTTTAAAGATAATAGATATTTGTTTGTTAAAAATGAAAACGGTAAAATGAATTGCGATTCATTACCAGAATAGTTTTTATTTTGAGATTTTTAGGTGATATGCCTTCCAAACCATCTTTTTCTATGGCTTCAGATGTTAAAATTTGTAATCATATCATATCTAATTTGCAAATATTTAGATTTTTTGTATTTTAGCATTTCTAATAGTAAGATATAATATTCTTTTTTTTGTAATTAGGTAAAATATTTTATGAATATTTTGAATAATAAAAAAAGCTGATTATTGTTGTAAAATATAAAAAAAATAAAATGCTCCTATAGGTCATAAATCAATATTACTATCAACTAGTAAAGCTATAGTAGATGAAAGTTCTTGATTTGCTACTATAACTAATTAAAATATGATAAATGTAATATAGAAAATGATTTACTATAATGGATATCAGAGCGAAAGAACTAAAAAATCAAAGTTATATTGGAAAAAATGTTTCTATTAAAGGCTGGATACATAGAATTAGAAAACAAAAAGATAATACTTTCCTATTGATTAGAGATGAAAGAGGAAGTGTTATCCAATGTATTATTGATTCCTCTAAATCAAATAATTTAACTATAGAATCATCCGTTGAAATTTCTGGAATTCTCCAAAAAGATTCTCGTGCTCCTGAAGGTGGTTATGAAATAAAAGCTAATACAATCAAAATTTTTAACATTGCTAAGAATGATTATCCAATAGGTGAATATCAAAGTCTTGACCTTTTGTTAGATAAAAGACATCTTGCTATACGTACTCGTAGAATGACCATGATTTCTAAAATTCGTTCATCTCTTCTCTATTATTTAAGAAAATGGTTTACAGATAATGATTGGATTGAAGTCACTGCTCCAGTAATTGTAAAAGGATCAGTCGAGGGTGGATCCACATTATTTAATCTAAAATATTTTGAAGACAATGCTTTCCTTTCTCAAAGTGCACAATTATATTTGGAGGCAATGATTTTTTCTCTTGGTCCAGTATGGGCTATTACTCCTTCATTTCGTGCCGAAAAATCGAGAACAGTAAGACATTTAACAGAATTTTTACATTTAGAGGCCGAAGCGCCATGGGTGTCTTTGGATGACCTACTAAAAGTTGAAGAAGATCTTGTTACATTCGTTATCAAACAAATTGTGAAAAATAATAAAACAGAATTAGAATTTTTGAAAAGAGATATTTCGGAATTGGAGAAATCGCTCTCCTCTCCCTTTGATAGAATTACATACGAAAAAGCAATAGATATTCTTCGAAATAGAGAATTTAAAATAGCTGATAATGAAAAATCAAGAATTATTGAATATGGTGATGATCTTAGCAGTGAATCAGAAAGACTACTTAATGAGAATTCTTTGAAACCATTATTTGTTATTGGATATCCATTAAAAATAAAACCATTTTATGTTAAAGCAGATACTTCCAAAGATGGACTAGGAATTGCAGCTGACTTGCTTGCTCCTAAAGGCTTTGGTGAAATTACTTCCGGTGGATTGAGAGAAGATAACCTTAATAATTTGGAAAAGAGAATGGCATTGGAAGGTTTAGAAAAAAGTAATTATGATTGGTATCTAGATTTACGAAGATACGGTTCTGTGCCACACGGCGGATTTGGATTAGGAATAGAACGTTTAATGAGATGGGTACTCAATATTAATGACATAAAGGATACAGTACCATTTCCAAGAACTATCACAAGAGTCTCACCTTAATCAATTACTTTTTAATTAAAAATTTGCTGTTTTGGAGGTTTCATCTTTAAATTTATTTCATTTGATTTATTCAAGTTTAAATCTTTGAAGCTAATTATAGTAGAATAAATGCAAAATAACCTCCCTGAAAAAACAGAAACTTTATTCTTTGAATTGGCTGGAGATTTGAGACTTTCTATGTTATTAAAGCTATCTAAACACAAGTATAGATTATCTCAGTTATCATCTGAATTAGACGCAACTATGCAAGAAGCACATAGAAACATAATAAGATTAGTTGATTCGGGATTGGTTTTTAAAGATGGAGAAGGTGATTTAGGATTAACTTCTTATGGTAAAGCAGTCGTCTTTTTAATTCCAGGTTATGAATTTCTTTTACAAAATAAACAATATTTTATAGAACATTCATTAGAGGAATTGCCATTGAAATTCATTCAAAGAATCGGATCTTTACAAAATAGCGAAATAATTTTTGGTGTTATGGCAAATTTACAACGATGGAAAAGACTTTATTGGAATTCCAAAGTCTATATCAAAGAAATTATGTCTCAAGTTCCTCTAGACCTTATTGAAACAATTAGTAACAAAATTCAGACTGGTATAAAATTTTCTTATATTTTTTCAAAAGATACTATAATTCCAAAAGGAAGAGGAGAATTACTAGAAAAAGTAGGATGGCAAAGTCTAATTTCCAAAGGTATGGTAGAAAGAAAGATGAGCAATAAGGTAAGCATAATGACGATTTTTAATGAGAGAGAAGCTTGCTTGTTATTTCCTAATCTTAAAGGTGAGCCTGATTTAAATATTATGTTCTATAGTCAAGATCAAAATTTTCATGATTGGTGTGAAGATTTCTTTAATTATCAATGGGAAATGGCAGGACCTTTTGATGAAAGGAAATTATATGAAACATGAAATGAAATATTATATCTTTCAGCATGTTTTTATATATCATTCTGTATAAAACTTCATGCCTAGTGCTTTTGTATTATTAAACACCGAGTTAGGAAGCGAAGATGCAATAGTAAGAGATTTAAAAAATTTAGAAGGAGTTAGAGAAGTTTTTCAAGTCTATGGTGTATATGATATTATTGCAAAAGTAGAATCTGATACTATGGATAAGGTTAAAGAAACAATTACATGGAAATTAAGAAAATTAACAGGAGTAAAATCTACCCTTACAATGATCGTAATGGAATAAAAAATTTGCCAGTATTAATTTCTATTTTATTAAATTATAGATATACAGGCTATAATTGAAATAACTTAAAAAGAACTATGTATATTTGATTATATTATGGGAATTGCTGAGATTTTAAAAAGAAAAAAAAATCAGGGATCTAATGAAATCAAATGTAAAAATTGTAATATTATTTTTAGAGATAAAGAACATCTTTCACGACATAATAAAAAAGCTCATGGAAAAAAAGATGACTTTTTACCAAGTAGTAACCCTTTTCAAGTATAGCAAGCTATCTGAGATATCATAATAAATGTTTCCTATACATGATGATACCCCTCGTCTTCATGGACGACCATATATCAATTATTCACTCATAACGTTAAATATTTTAATATTTATATGGGAAATAATAGAAACAAATTTTTTTACAAATGAGTCAAAAATAAATGCAATATTTTTTTCTTATGGTACGATACCAGATCGTGTTTTACAGGGTGATTTCTTTCCTTTAATTAGCTCCATGTTTCTTCATGGTGGTATCATGCACATAATAGGAAACATGGTCTTTTTGCATATTTTTGGCGATAATATTGAAGATAGATTTGGTCACTTTAAGTATCTTATTTTATATCTATTTTGGGGAATAGTTGCTGGAATCATCCATAGTCTTTATGCAGTTTCTGTCGATTCTGGTAATATTCCTGCTGTGGGTGCGTCAGGAGCAATATCTGGAGTATTAGGAGCGTACTTGATACTTTTTCCTAAAGCGAAAATTTTTACAATAATAACAGCTTTTTTTATTACAACTGTAAGAATTCCTGCTATTGCTTACATACCATTCTGGTTTATCCTTCAGATAATATTTAGTATCATTAATCCGGAAGGAGGTGTAGCTTATTTGGCTCATATTGGAGGGTTTGTAGTAGGTGCCGGAACTAGCTTTATAGCGAAAAAATTGTTTTTTTCCCTTTTCCAAGGACAGAGTCGAACTAGTAGTAATTTTCTAAAAAGAAATTCTAAAATTTATCCTAAAAGATCTTATGAGGATAATAGTAGAAATTCTATTTCTCACCCAGATATAGTAGAGGGTAATAATTTTTATGAAATATTGATAGAAATGAAAGGTTTAAGCAATTCTCAAGATTTACGGGCATTTTATGAAAAAAGCTCAAATACTTTACAAATATTTTCTGGAGAATCAATTAATCCTCTTATATCTGTTCCACTAAGAGAAGATATGGATGTTTCAGAGATCAACGATGTAACATATCTAAATGGAATCATTAGAGTCCGAATGTTAAAACGATGATTTTTTATTATAATATAAAAATTCATTAGATAGGCTCTGTAGAAACGATCATAGCTAACAATAGTATACAGTTAATTATTGAATAAACAACAATCCAAATATGTTAGATTAGCAGATCAACTATTACGTATTCTCAAACATTGTAGGATTCCATTATATCTTCATAGAAAGAGCAATCACATCTATACTGTATGGCAACACATAGTACTTGTTACAATAAGACAGTATGAAGGTAAGAGTTACCGAATGTTTACAGATTGGCTTGTTGAAGCATATTTTTTGAGATTATTTCTCCAGTTGTCAAGGATATCGCATTATACAACATTACAAAAATTCACAGATAGAATCAATATAGTGTTATTAGAAAGGATACTCTCATCTTTTATCCTCTTTACAGATACAAGACGCATATTTGTTGGAATAGATTCAACTGGATTCAAAATAACACATGCATCAGAATATTATACCAGTAGAGCCAAATTGAGAAAGAAATATGCTAAACTATCTATTGGTGCAGATGTTCTAAAGCAAATAATCTATAACATCAAAGTAAGACGAGCTCCTAACAGGCATGATAACATAGATTTCAAGCCTATTTTGACAAGAATATCCAAAATAAATCCACTATCTGTAGTTGTTGTAGATGAAGCATATGACAGCGAAGATAACCATGTACTTGTAATAGAGAAACTACATGGATTGAGTATCATGCCTCCAAGATATGAAAGTGTATCAGTATGGAAGACTCATGGCAGATACAGAAAGCAAATGAAACGTGGATACAATAAGATTCTGTACAATCAGCGTAACAAAGATGAGACTATTGTATCCGTCATAAAGAGGTTATTTGGGGAACATATTACATCAGGTTGATAAGAATGCAGAATAGGGAACTGTCTTTGAGAAGTATAGCATACAATGCTCACAGATTGGTGAAGTTGATTGTTATGGTGATGGTTTCTACACAGCCCATTAGATATTATAAAATATATATTTAAGAACAAAGGTTTATAAAATATTTTTTTCTCTGCTATATTATAATGTCTACACAACCCGCACCACGGGGGGACGATAGAATAACACGTCGAGACTTTTTAAAGCTATTAGCTGCTGCGGGTACTGTATTGACATTTACACCATTTGTTGATTGGGGAAAATTTTTACCCAATCCTAGCGGCTCTACTAATGAAAAATCTAAAGTTGAGCTTCCTGATGGTTCTCAAGCTAATGTAAAAACATTTAAGGTTAATCATGCCGAAGCAATTATCTATCCAAAATCTGACGATCCTGTTCTCAATAAAGAAGCTTTTAGAACCTGGCAATTTATACGTCTCCCTCCAGAATTAGGAGGAGAGAAAAATGATGCTTCTGCATTTCGCGTTTATAGCATGGTCTGTTTGCATTTGTGGTGTTTATGGAAATATTGGCCACAGGATGGAAGAAAGAGAGGAGAATGTCCTTGTCACGGAAGTTTATATGATCCATTGACTGGAGCTGCATTTGCAGGACCCGCATCTCTTCAATCACCTCCCTCAAATGTTCTTCCACAGTTAGATTTGGAAGTTGATAAAGACGGTTATGTGTGGATATTACCTCCAAATTGGAGTGTAAATGGGAATGGGATAGTAGGATTTGGCCGCTACATTGCATAAAGAAAATAGTCTAGTTAGACTCTTTCGATGGATCTATTCTGGACTAGATAGAACAATATTCATGGGATTAAAATTTACTTTTCCAACCCGCTTTGTAAGCCCTCTTGGATTTCTGGGAATGCTTACATTTGTAATCTTTATAATTCTTGGTATAACTGGTGCTCTTCTTATGTTATGGTATGAACCAATTCTTGATAGAGCATGGGATAGTGTGGAAAATATTAATGATTCTATACCATATGGTTTCCATCTCAGAAATATTCATTATCATGCCTCGAATGCCATGGTTATGATGGCAATTCTCCATATGTATTATCAATATTTTAGTGGAAGATATAAAATTAGAAATGAAATACTTTGGGTTACTGGTATTATACTAGGTGTCTTAACGATTTTAGAAGCCTTTACTGGATATGACATTATATTTAGCGAAAGAGCAGAATTGGCTATATCTATTGCTGCTTCTCTAACAAATTCTATTCCTATTATAGGACCGGATATGAGAGATGCGTTTTTTGGTGCTGGATTCCATGACTTTGTACTACGCTTTTATGCATTTCATGTCTTTTTACTCCCAATAGCGTTAGTAGGCTTGATGACAGTACATTTCCCACGATTTCTTGTTTTTGATGTTCCAATGGTAATGGCTATTACTGGAGCAATAATGATTACTGGCGGGGTATTTCCTGTTGAAATGGGCTTAAAATTTGATCCTAATGTTCCACCAGGTATTACTGTACCAGAATGGTATCTTACTGGTCTATATGCTTTCCTTCGATCTCAGTATGACAAATTTGTTACAGGTGTTGCATGGCCAGGACTCTTCATTTTTACATTATTAATAATACCTTTCATAGATAAATATAAGAAATTTTCATGGAAGGATAGACCAATCATTTCCGCGATAGGAATTACAAGTATTGCCCAAATTGTAGTAACCACATATTGGGGATTCTATATCGATCCTGATAGAACAAAATCTCTTTTAGAAAGATTGGTAATTGATCCTATTTTTCTCTATAGTGTAATGCTTGCTTTAGTTCCTTTATCCTTTGGATTTACATATCTAATGATAAAACTGGCCAAAAATGCAGAAGCAAATGCTAAACGTCAACCTAAAAAAACTGAAAATCCAATAACCCTTCCTGAAAAATGGATATATTTTGTCTTTATAGCATTAATAGGATTTCAAATATATTTGAATATTGCAGCATATTATGCTCTACTTGCAGGAATGAAGAACATATCTTTATTCATTATCGGAATTATTATGCTAGTATTTGCAGGCATGTTCCATATATACAGACATGGACGATCGGTTGCCAATAATCCTCCGCCTCCATCTATACAATATATGGATAAAATAAAATCATTACAGCATAGAAAAACTCCATTAGATGAAGGTGAAGAAAAACCAAAATTAGCGTCATCTTCTGAAAATGTATTAAATCAAATTAAGAGTAATGGATTATTGAGCAAAGTCTTTAAAATTGCAAGTAAAAATAAAAACTCATTTGAAAAAATGTGGAGTAAAGATTAATAGCAGATAAAACAAAAATAGAAAAATTAAATTAACTAATCTACGAAGAAAGTATGTAGAAGTATGGAAAGGTCACAACAGACAAATATAGGCGGTTTAACTATTATATTTTTTATCATAGCAATAGCAATTAGCTTTGCATTCTATCAATTTGTATTTCTTAAAGAAATAAATCTTAAACCAAGCGTTTCGGAAGAAATTGCTAATCCTGCAGGATCATTAAAGTTAACCATTGCTGAGGGGGCAGGTCTTCCAACTAATCCTCAGTTTTTTGTTCCAGCTGATGCAAGAGCAACGTTAGGTGAGGATAATAAAGTTATTTGGGAAAACCAGGATTCAACAGCTCATACTGTAACTACTGATAATGACTATGAGGATCCTTTATCTGGAAAATTTGATTCTATGGAGACAATAGGTCTTGTTTCACCTGGAGGGACATTTGAATTTGTATTCACTGAAGATGGAGAATATCCTTATCATTGTGAACCTCATCCTTGGATGACCGGTAAGGTAACTGTGGTAAAGAGTTTCTCATAGGCTTATCATATTATACTATTTTTTTATTTTTAAAAATATAATATCATTTGCCACTTCTTTATGTTCTTGAATTATGGATGTTCTAAATTTAACTTTGGAAAAATCTTTTGATGGTACATGGTGAGATATTGCAATAAATTCTATTATATTTTTTCCTTCCAAGTCTTTTTTAAAGATTGAAAGTCGGGCATATGGATGATGAATTCTTTTTCCATTTAATTGAGTATAAGTGAAGACATCACTTGAATTTTCAATTTGAGAATTTATTACTATAGTATCAAATCTTCCATTATAATTCAATCCTACTCTACCATGAACTTCAGTATAAGGCTCTATTTCATTTTTTTCTAACTGAATATATATTTCCTTCTTCTCTTCCATAATTATACAAGATATTGATAATAGTTTCTATATAATTAATCACATTATAAAGTCTAAATAACTTGTAATACAGAAATAGTAATAATAATATCATATACATATTTTAAACGATAATCTTTAAATTTGTTTAAGTTTCTTCAGTTTTAAAGGGCTCGTAGCTCAGCATGGATAGAGCGCCTGCCTTCTATTTAATATAAGAAGATAGCCGGAAGTCGAGGGATCGAAGCCCTCCGGGCCCGTATATTATTTTCAGGCTATCTTTAAACCATTATTAATTTTCATTTTGAAAAATAATTATTTTATATTTCTACTATTTATATTAAGAATTTAAGAATTCTCCGATGAGCTTGATAGTAAATCCAATTCCTCCAACTACGCCCATCCCTAATAATATAAATTTCATATGTGTAGTATAGTCATCCTTGGATGTTTTCTTTGCTAACAATAGAGTTTGATACATATCTAGTAATCGTCTTTTTAAAAATAAGAATATATTTTGCATTTGAAAGTATTTATTTTGCATTTGAAGTATTTTATTATAATTCTATTTATTGTATTTGAATTTATCTATTTATAAATCAACTTTTGGTAATAATTACTTAGGAAATTTAAATTAAGATACTTGTTTTGAATAATCAGGATCTTTTTCAGTTCTTTGCATTTCAACAAAAGTTTCAGTATTTTGAATTCCATCAATTTTACCAATTCTCTCAATTACAATATTGTGCAATTCCTCTAATGTACTAGCATTAATATTTACAATCATATCAAATCTACCTGTAACTTCAGATAATGACCTTACTTCAGGAATCATGAGTAATTCTCGATGAATAGTATCTTTTCTTTTTGGATCACGATTAATTCCTACTGTAGCTTTGATATTAAGACCTAACATACTCTCATTTACTACTATAGTAAATTTTTTAATTAGATTTCTTTTTGAAAGACGTTTGATTCTACTATATAAGACAGAAGAATTAATATTTAGATTTTTACTTAACTGAGGAACAGAGATACTAGCATCTCGAGTAAGCTCAGTGAGGATTTTCATATCCAGTTCATCAAATCTTTGCAAGTTATCTTCGCAATACGATTATAAATCTAGATTAATAAATGTAATTATATTAAACAAATTAAATTTAAAATATTTATTATTTTTAGATATTTTTTGCAATGTGAAGCTAATATATTAGAATAATTAAGTTTTTTTTTATAAGACTTACAGATATAGTAAATAATATATAATTTAACTTTTAAAATCGAATAATGTTTGGATTTGGAAAGATTAAGAGTGGGGATTATGTTTTTGCGGTAGAAAAAGAAAACGAATATAATAAAATTATATTGGGAAGGGTACAATCCATAGATAAAAATTTACTGTCCATATTAGGATCATATATAAAGCCAACAGGACTCATTGCAAAGAGACAAAGAGGTATTCTAGGACAAAGATCACAAGAAGTCTTGAATGATCCCAATCCAGACAATTGTATTTTTATTCTTATTGATCGAATTGAGACAGGAAATTATTACGGTACTCTAGATCAAGATATTAATAAGGTAACATGGATTAATGAAAAACGATTTTTTGTCTTAGAAGGTTGGATAAAAGAAAACATGCCTGACATGTTTGCTGATATTATTTATTCTCAATCTGAAGAAGAAAAACTTCATTACCGCTCTATTTTAATAGAGAAAATGAATTCTCTTTATGATAAAGATTTGAAAGAACATGTTTATGCTGTTGCTCGAAGTGCAAAGATTTTATAACAAGTTGAAAGTTTTATATTATGGTTGTATTATAATTCGATTCTGATAAATAATGGAATACGTATATGCGGCATTATTATTACATAAATTAAAACAAGATATTACTGAAGATAATATTACTAATGTAATCAAAGCAACAGGTTCTTCTCCTGATGCTGTTCGAATAAAAGCTCTTGTAGCTGCATTAGGAGATGTAAATATTGAAGAGGCTTTAAAAGCTGCTCCAATGACTGTGACAGCAGCTGCCCCAACTGCTGGCGGTGGCGCTACTACATCTGAAACAGCGACAAAAGAAGCACCTGCTGAAGAAAAAACCGAAAAGAAAGAAGAAGAAGCTCTCGAAGGATTATCATCATTATTTGGATAATTCTTTTTTTCCTTTCTTTAATTTTTTATTGCTTATTACATCATAATTAGCTTTAAAGATTATAATTAAAGTTGTTTATTGACAATGTAAATGTGAATGATCTCTATAAGCTTTTAAAATATGCTCTATATTTGGCTGTCAAGAAAATTTTTTTATGTGAAAAATGTCTTTTAAAATCTGAAATTGTCGTTGTGAATTTATATATTAAATTATATATTATTATTTTTAATTGTTCTAACAATTACTGAAATAATTGTTAATGTGTGCTTCCCGGAAATAGAAATTGTATGAATATGCTTACTATGTACATAAATAAGAGAATTAATCCAAATCTCAATCCTATTTTTTTTCGGAACATAGGAAGTACGGCTATTATTGTAATTATTGTAACTAAAATAATTTGATAATACAAAATCTCAGTTATTTCAATAGTCTCATAAAATCCAAATGAATACATTGCAGCAAAGACTGCTACTGCCAATAATAGTGTATTATTGAGTATTTTAGAACCCAGAACATTTGCAATAGCTATGGCAGCTCCGGCAGCACCTTTTCTAGCCAGTAACATCATGGATATTTTTTCAGGCATTTCTCCTGCAATAGGACTAATTATTACAGCTAAGATAACAGCAGATATTCCAACGTCTGTAGAAAATCCCTCTAATGAATGAATAAAAGGTTCTGCTCCCATAACTATACCAAAAGCTCCAATTAAAAAAGCCCCTATTGCTTTGAGAAATTTCTTATTATTATAAGGAATACCTTTCTCAATAATTAATTTCTTATTATTTTTATTATTATTATCATCATCATTCGCATTCTCAACACTAATAAAATTATTATTCATATTATTTGCAACTTTTTCTTTATTTTCTATTCTCATTTCGTATAATGATAATACTATGTAGCCAGCAAATAAACCTAGAAAAATGAATCCATCAATATAATTATAACCATCTAAAAAGAGTATAAAACTTATTACAGCAGCAAATATAAGAAATAACATATCATTTTTAAAAGTACTAACATCAATATGTTTAAGAGGAGCCTTAGAGAGTCTTGTTGTTGCTATAATCAACATAATTGCTAATCCTAATGTCATCATTAATAAGTTACTGCCGAGGCCAGAACCGATAGCAACTCCATATGACCCATTTGCTGCAGCATACATCACTATAGCTATTTCTGGCAAAGTTGTTGCTATACTTAATAATACTCTTCCTACAAATTTAGCGCCATATTTTTCAGAAAGATGTTCAGCTCCATAGGAAAGTATCCAACTAGCAATAGTTAATTCTCCCAACCAAATAAGCATACTGAAGAGATTATTTTCTGCCATTTTTATGAAATATAATATGGGTTGGGAGAAAATATCAGTTTGTTATGTTTAATTTGTCGTAATTGATTAATAAAAATAGAAACTATAAAAAATAAAAATTTGTTCATTTATACCATCGACTTTGGTATAAACGATAAAATCATTTTATTCTTATATGGTTCATTGTCTATGAGGTTTTCACCAGTAACAATAATGAATTGAGTAGGATGAGGAGCTGTCAATATTACCATTAAGACTGGAATTGAAGCACATGTTATTATTGTCAGTATGATTAACCAAAATGCAGTCATTTTTTCGACCATATATAAAAATTAATTTCATTAACAGATATATATAAATTTTATAAAATTCAATTACTTTAAAAAGATAAAAGTTTTCATGATATTAAAAGTACAATCACTTTATATTATTTTCTAAACGATTTTAAGTAACTATCTATTAAATTTTGATGTAATTACCATGACAAGTGATGCTGAACTTAAGGGACTTATTGAGCATGCTAGAAGAGGTTATAAAAAACGTAACTTCGATCAATCAATTGATCTTACTATTGTATTAAAAGATATTGATGTAAAAAAAGGATTTAGTTTTAATGAAATTGTACATTTACCAAATAAACCAACTCGTCAAGCCACGGTCTGCGTTGTTGCTTCAGGTGAAATGGGTACAAGAGCTAGGAGAGCAGAAGCAGATAGAATTATTGAAGTAGATGAACTAGATAGAATCGGTACCAATAAAAAAGAAGCAAAAAAATTAGCAAAAGCTTATGACTTTTTCGTCTCTGATACATCATTAATGGCAACAGTTGGTCGTTCTCTTGGTCAATTTCTAGGACCTAAAGGTAAAATGCCTACACCTATACCTTATGGTGCCCCAATTGAAAATATATTAAATAGATTGAGAAGTTCTGTAAGAGTTAGGGTAAGAAATCAACTTAATGTTTCTACCAAAATAGGAGATGACAAAATGGACGATAAACAACTTATTCAAAATGCTAGTGCTATATTATCTATTATAGAAAAAAAATTACCCCAAGGTGATAAGAATATACGTAATGCGTTTGTAAAATTTACAATGAGTAATGCTATAGGTTTGACCTCATTACCCTCAAAAATGAAAAGTGATTAGAATATGATCTCAAATCAATCAACAAAAAAATATCCTGAAAAGAAACAACTTTTGTACCAAGATTTACAAGAGCTTCCATCAAAATATCAAGTTATTGCATTATCAAAGATGAATAAAGTTAGAGCTGCCCAGTTAATGACTTTAAGAAAAAAATTTCATAATCAAATTAACATTAGAATAATAAAAAATAAAGTTGCTCAAAGAGCGTTTGAAAAAGTAAAAGGGATTGCTGGTATTGAAGATTTAAGCAAAGAATTAGAAGGTCAATGTGCTCTTATGTTTACAAATTTAAGTCCTTTTAAACTTAATTTGATTTTTGGAGAAAATAAAATATTCTTACCTGCAAAAGGTGGTGATATAGCACCAAAGGATATAACAATTCCTGCAGGAAATACTGGAATTCCACCAGGTCCAGTTTTGTCAGAATTTAAAGAAGCAAAAGTTCCTACTAAAATCGATCAGGGTAGTATTGCAGTAACAAAGGATACAGTGGTAGCTAGATCAGGAGAAGTTATTTCTCAAAAACTTGCTTCTTTATTATCCAAAGTAAATATAAAACCAATTGAAGCAGGTATATTAGTCAATTATGCAATTTCAGAAGGCCTTCAATTTAGAGAACAAGATTTACAACTTGATGTTAAGGAATATATTAAACAATTACAGCAATCTTATTCATCTGCTTTAAATCTTGCAATAGAAATTGTCTATTTTGCTCCAGAGACTATGAGTTCTCTTTTATCTATAGCATATCAAAAATCACTAAATGTAGCGTCAACAGCTGGATACATCTCTAAAGATACAGTGGAAATAGTAATTAACAAAGCACAAGCAAATACCTATGGTCTGAGTCAGATTCTAAAGTCAAAAGGTTATGATCATCAATAAATTTACACAAAATTTATCAAATTTTTTACATTCTTTTGGATAATAACAACACAATAAATAAAGGCAAGAAAATCTTTTTACTATTATAGAATGTCAATACAATTAAAAGTTCATCCATCTTTTTTTAAGGAATTTGCCACAAAGACATGGATCTCTCCATATGAAATAATTAAAGAATTGGTTGAAAATGCTTTTGACGAAGATGCTACAAAGGTATTGATTACCGTTCTTAACAATGGGTCTATAGTAGTAGAAGATGACGCAGGAATGGATGCTGAAGGAATAGAAAAATTTCTATTACTAGGCTCCCCTCATAAAAAAATAGAATCAATATCTCCAAAATTAAAAAGAATTCGCACTGGTCGATATGGTACAGGAAGATTGTCTTTCCTTACATCCTTTGCAAATATGAAGATTAAAACAAAGAAAAATAGTTATACCAAATGTATTATTATAGATGAAAGCTCTCTTAACCAATTATTTACTGGTAATTCTTTATTAAACGAAATAAAAGATAGACCACTTTCTAGAAATGGAACAGAGTTATCGCTTAATAATGTAAAGATGAATATTGATCTATTAAAGCTGACTAAAGAAATACGGAAATTAGCAATTCTTAGACAACCACTATTTCAAGTTTTTATCAAACAGGCAGATCAATTTACTGAATGGGATTTTAATGACTCTGATATAGTAAAAGCCCAAGAAATACAAGGATATCATATTCCAGTAAATCTTGACAATGGTCAAATTAGAGGTGAAATTATAGTTGCAAGACGTCCTTTAACAGAAGAAGAAAAAGGAATAGGTATAATGATTGGCAATCACATTGTTGTTAGAAGTCACTTTGGATTTGATGCTAAATTAAATCGAATAACAGGATTAATTAGATGTGACAATCTAACCTCTAGATTTGCAGATAAATCTGCAATAATAGAAGATGATGCTTATTATAATTTTAACAAAATTGTAAGACAGTTTATTGCTGATGAGGTAATTCCAAAATTATCTCAATATGAAGATGTATTAATAACCAAAGAAGAGTCACGTATTTATCGCGAAATAGATAAAGTTCTTGGCCAGGCTGTGATTGAGAACCTGGAATCTGTGGAAGTAGAAGAAGAATATGAAACAATCGAAGATAAAGATTCAGCTTCTAATGAGAATAGTTCCAATGTAAACTCTATTTCTATTACCAAATCTACGACTCAAGATAATAAAGTCTTGACAGATGAAAGATATGATAATAAATCTATTGAAATTTTCAATACTAGAAAACAAGCTCATACTGGTATATTAGAACATCAAACTATTCATCCAGAAAGTGAGCCTACTTATTACAATCCAGCAGAAAATTTACAAGTTTCCCCTGTTTTGCAAACTGAAGAAAATTTAAATAATATGCAAGTAAAAAAAATAAAAACTCTTAAACGGACCTTCGCATTGAAAAAAATAGGATATAAAGTAATCCCTTATGAAGATGAAACAGATTCAAGATATGGATTTACTAATGAAAATGTGGTATTTGTAAATAAAGCTAATTCAGCTTATAAAGCAGAAGCAGAAAGAGGAGATGAATTTCTTTTGAGACACATCATTAGAATAGTAGCTGAAGCTATAGCTGAAGAGAAACATCCAGAAGGAAAAGATGCCTTAGAATTACAAAATCGTCTTATTGGAGAAGCTATTAAAATTCATAACCTTCATAGTAGAAAAAAATAAAATCTGAAGTCAAAATTAATAGAAAAGACTAAATCTGGCTATTATTTGATATACCACAAATGGCTTATCAATACTTTCCTGGCGCAACAGCCGTAGGAATCTCTTTTAATAATGGTGTTTTATTGGCATCTGAAAGACGGGTATCTTTTGGAAATTTCGTTGTAAATAAGAGTACTAAAAAAACTTTTGTTCTCACTGAAAATGTTGGAGCAGCATGCGCAGGTATGGTTGCCGATATGAATGTACTTGCCCGACAGGTAACAGCATTATCCAAAATTCGCAAATTTGAAATCAGACGGGATCTTCATACCAATTCAGTCGCTAAATTAATGTCTGTAATTATGTTTGAAAGACGTTATTTTCCATTGTTAACTCAGGTTGTAGTTGGAGGCTATGATACCAAACCTCAAATATATACACTTGATCCGTTGGGTTCATTACTTCCTGATGAATATGCATCAGTAGGTTCTGGTGCTGAAATGGCTTTAGGTGTCTTGGATGCGCAATATAATCCCAAAATGAATGAGGAAGATGCCCGAAATTTAGCTATTAAATCTATTAAATCCTCAATTCAAAGAGATGCTTCTAGTGGAGATGGTATAGATATTCTTATTATTAGTAATAGAGGAAAGAAGGAAGAATCAATAAAAGTATGAAGCTATATTCTATGAACAATCATTCTTCTTTCACTTCCGTATTCTTTTAATATATAAATCTCAAATATTATGATAAATTAGAAATTGGACGCAAGAAATATCGGTTTACGAAATATTGAAGTTGCAGACACAAAGATCTGTTCTATTGATGGCGAAAATGGTAAATTAATTTACCGCGGCTATGATATTTTAGATCTAGTAAATCATTCTACTTTTGAAGAAACAAGTTATCTCTTATTGTTTGGAGAACTTCCTGATAAAGTCCAATTAGAAGAATTTTCATACACACTAAAAGAATCAAGAAAAATACCAGACTCCATAATTGCAAATTTAAAAAATAGACCAAAAACAGCTCTACCAATGGATGTCATACAATCATGTGTTCCTTCCCTATCTGATTTTGATAAAAATATTTATTCTGATACCAAAGAAGACAATATAAGAAGGGGGATTTCCCTTATATCAAAAATTCCAACAATAGTTGCTGCATGGAATAGAATAAGAATGGGGTTGGATGTTATAGAAACAGATCAAGAACTTTCGCATTCTGCAAATACTATTTATATGATATTTGGACGTAAACCGACTCTTGAAGAAACTAAAGTTTTTGATATTTGTTTGATATTGCATGCAGAACATAGTTTTAATGCTTCTACTTTTGCAGCACGAGAAATTGCTTCTACACGGGCACATATGTATGCATGCATTTGTGGTGCATTAGGAGCATTATCAGGGGAATTACATGGAGGAGCTAATATTCAAGTCATGAAAATGCTTTTTGATATAGGTGAATCAAAAAATGTGGAAGAATGGATTAAAGATAAACTAAAAGAAGGAAAAAGAATAATGGGAATGGGACATGCTGTTTATCGAACAACAGATCCTAGAGCCGATATTTTAGAAAGACTTTCAAAAGCAATGTGTAAAAATGAAAATTACAAATGGTATGAAATTACTAGAAATATAGAACAATATACTAAAAAGTACATGTCAGAAATTAGAAAACAATCAATCTATCCTAATGTAGATTTGTATAGTGCATCTCTTTATTATAGTATGGGATTTCCAATTGACCTTAATACTCCTATTTTTGCAATTTCTAGAATTTCTGGATGGGTATCACATGTTATTGAAGAAAAATTTGCAGAAGCAGCTCCAAAACCTGCATTATATCGACCAAAGGCAGTGTATGTAGGTAAATATTGTGGCCCTATGGGATGTGAGTATACACCATTAAATAAAAGAAAACCATGAATAGCATTTTTATTTTGAATATTCAATCTATTTCTTTATTTTTTGAAAATTAAAGATATAACAAATTATGATAATACAGGTAAAAATATAGTTTGAAAATAAATATGTTATCAAAAAAAGAAACTTCATCTATATTAAATAAATTATTACTAAATTGGCCAGAAAATATTATTCCAAAAATTAAAAATATCAAAGCTTATGAAATTGAAAAAAATAGAAAATTATTAATTCATGAAGATAATTTTGCTGCTGTTTTAATTGATGAAGTTATATTACCATTTTTGGGAAATAATAATTTAGTTGAATCGTTTCCCTATGTTCTTATAGATATGGGAGCTGTGAGATATATTTGTAATGGTGCTAATATTGCACGTCCAGGAATTATAAAATTTGAATCATTTCTAAAAGATAAAATTGTGATTGTAAAAGATATAGATTATCAAAAGCCATTAGCTGTAGGAATATCATTATGTGATAGTAAAACGGGAATGGCATTATCAAAAGGTCATATAATTAATAATATGCATTATGTAGGAGATAAATTTTGGAATTTATATAAAGAGCTAAAAATCTAACCTTATACTAAATTATACCTTTTTTAGTTATTTTAAATAAATAGCTATCGTTAATTAATGGTTGAAGAAAAGATGCCTTATATATATTATCAGCCATACTTAAAATTTCAAATTTTAATTTAATATGAACTGAAAGAGCTACAGATTTTTCCATAAATTCTCGCTGCAATTTTATTTCTTTTTGCTTTTCTTTTTTTTGATCAATACTTTTATTATCAGCAGTATTATTATAATTTGAATAAAAAATATTTCTTACCATATTAGTGGTTACTATAGCACAATTATTATTTATTGCTAAATGAGCTAATTCGTGAATAAATTTCATTAAAATTAGATGTCTAGCTATATTTTTGCTTTCTACAGATATTATAGAAGTAATAGTATCAATAATTACTAATTTAGGCTTTATCTCATTTATTTTTTTTATAGCCTCAAATTGATGTTTTATAGTGTAAGGTCTAAAATATTTTATATTGTTAATTAATTTATCAGAAAAATAATCTTCTTCAATTATTTCAAAAATTCTTTCCGGTCTAAATGTACCCGTAGTATCTATAAAAATTATATTTACATTTTCTTTCTTTTTTAATAAATTTGCACAGATAGTGAAACAAAACTGAGATTTTCCTGTTCCGCTTTCTCCAAAGATATTGGTTATCATTCCAGTGCGAATACCTCCATGAAGAAATTGATCTAAATGTGATGAGCCAGTAGATAAAAGATCCAATAAGACTAATGAAAATATAAGCTATAATTGTTTAACCATAAAGGAACCTTTTTATTCTGCTGTATGTGAAATTGAATTGCAAAGTGATATATTGACATTGTCAGCTAATTCGAGTTCTCAACAACCAAAAAGACCTTTAACTATGTTACAAAAATCCCTAAATCAGAGGGTAGCAGTGAGATTAAAGAGTGAAATTGAATACAAAGGAATTATGAGTAATGTTGATTCATACATGAATCTTATTCTTGTTAATGCTGAAGAATATTTAGGCCCAAATGTGCTGGCAAACTATGGTAAAGTAGTTATTAGAGGAAATAACGTTCTCTTTATTAGGCTTATTAAAGATTTATAAATATTCAAATTAAAGATTTCTCTTTTAGAAATGGTTTCAAAATATTTATTTAGCTCTGAAAGTGTAACAGAAGGTCATCCTGATAAGATTTGCGATCAAATATCAGATTCAATATTAGACGAATATTTGATTCAAGATCTAAATTCTAGAGTAGCAATCGAATCATTAACAACTACTGGAACCGTTTTTGTTGCAGGAGAGGTTACATCAAAAGGATCAATAGATGTTCAAGAGATAGTTAGGAATACTATAAGAGAAATTGGATATGATCGAGCAGATTTAGGATTTGATTGTAATAGCTGTGCAGTTCTTACCTCTATCCATGAACAGAGCGATGATATTTCTTTAGGAGTAACTGCTACAGATTTAAAAGATCAAGGTGCAGGAGATCAAGGATTAGTGTTTGGATATGCAACACATGAAACCCCTGAATTCATGCCATTACCTATTATCATGGCTCACAAACTCTGTATGAAACTAAGTGAGGTAAGAAAAAGAAAGGAATTAGATTGGGTTAGGCCAGATGGTAAATCACAAGTTTCTGTTGTTTATGAAGATTCTATTCCTAAAAGGATAGACACTGTTGTACTATCTTCACAACATTCACCAGATATTGAGCTTGACCAATTAAGAGAAGAGCTTATAAAGAAAGTTATTAGACCTACCTGCGGAGAATGGATTGATAGTCGAACAAGATTTATAATTAATCCGACTGGAAGGTTTGTTTTGGGTGGTCCTTCTGCTGACACCGGACTTACAGGTAGGAAGATAATTATAGATACTTATGGTGGTATGGGACGGCACGGTGGAGGTGCATTTTCTGGAAAAGATCCATCAAAGGTAGATCGATCTGCATGCTATATGGCACGATATATTGCAAAAAATATAGTAGCAGCAGAACTAGCCAGAAAATGTGAAGTTCAAATAGCATATGCTATAGGAATGGCTGAACCTGTTTCTGTTATGGTAGATACTTTTGGTACAGGCAAAATAGAACAAGAAGAAATAGAGGATAGAGTTAAAAAAAACTTTGATATGCGTCCGTCACGGATAATTGAAACTTTGTTGTTAAAAAAACCTATTTATAAAAAGACTGCAGCCTATGGACATTTTGGAAGGAATGATCCTTCTTTTACTTGGGAAAAAATCGATAAGGCCTATTTGTTAAAATAATTTAATTTATTAAACTCATTTTTTATATCCAATTCTCATTTTATTTAAACAATCTAGTTATATTATTTTTGCAAGATGTATTCTATATAATAATTTTCATCAATCTGTAAATCATACTTTCTTTTAAAAAATCTAATTACATTCTGGATATCGCGTTTAATAAGAAAGTCTGCATTTGGATGATCCAAAGTGACTGCTTGAGGCCAATCAATTATCCAAATTTCGTTATTCTCGTCTAGAATAATGTTATATTCACTTAAATCACCATTAATAATATTTTCTTTATATGCTAGTTTTATCTGTTCAAATGTTTTTTTAAGAATTTCTTTAGGATTTGGTAAATGTTTATAGTCGACTAACCTAACTCCTTTTATTCTATACATTACTATTGAATGCATAGATCTGAAATAAGGAGTAGAAATATTCATTTTTGTTTCTTTTAATTTAACTAAAAAATCATATTCTCTTTTGGCAGCTTCAATATTTATCAATAACCAATTGTGAATATTTCTTCTTTTTTCAATAGATCTTTTTCTTTTAGTATCTGTAAAACTTATCCTACCTATTCTAAAAAACTTAACAGCTCTATCTTGGTCTAATTCAGATACTGCTTCTACTACATCTGATTCCTTGCCAATTCCTAGAGGATTACCTATTCCAGATATTATTTCGGAATCTACCAATATTTTTAATGCATAAACGTCTAAACCTGCCGTAACCAATTTAAAGCCTTTTTCCGTTTTTGATATTAATTTTAATTTTAATAAATTATTTAAGCCATATTCTATCCTATCTTTATGTAAATTAGAATAAGATACAATTTCTTGATTATTTATTATTTCATGATGCTTTATAGAAGAAACAAATATCTTTAGAATTCTGTATTCTAAGTTTCCCAAATTTCTAACTATATTTGCAGATTCTTTTAATGAAGACAAATCAAATTCACAAGCTTTAACTATTAATAATATATGTTCCTATTTATTAAATATTGGGAGGACCATTGAAGATTTTGTTTATTGATTATTTAAGAATTATTATTTAGGCATATCAGTAAACAGGATTATTAATTATTAAAATAAATGCTGCAATTTACATGGGTATTTCCTAGAGAAAAAAATTAATTGTCCAAATCTATTTACTTTTCTGGAAATTAAATGTAATTATTTTATTATTATTATTATTATTATTATTGTTTTTATTTCTAAAAGCAACAATTTTTTATTTTACTTGCTTTTACTATTACATGCTACTACTA
>DASSVK010000128.1:0-13202 GCA_035706205.1 Nitrososphaeraceae archaeon
CTTTTACCTATAGAAATTGAACCTGATTTAATCAAAAAAATCTCAGATAATGATGAAATAGAAATTGATCTTGATAGTCATTCAATTATGAATTTAACAACCAAGGAAAAATACAAGATAAAGCCTTTTCCAGAAATAATAACAAAAATAGTAAAGGCTGGAGGCTTGCTTTATTTTAAAGAATAAAATAAATGACAAAAAGTATTCAAAATAATAAAATAAAAATAATTTATGGCTAATTTTTTCAAGTTCTATTTGTATATTTGCTAAATGATATTGTGAGGCTTATTCGACATTTAAAATAAAAAAGAGTTTAGGTTATTATTCTTCGTCGTCACCATTGTCTTTTCCGTCTTTATCTCCATCTCCGTCTTTATCTCCATCTCCGTCTTCTTCACCTTCAGCTCCTTCTTCACCTTCAGCTGCAGTTGCTTCAGTTAATGGAGGAGGAGTTATTGAATTAAAGGTTTGAGCTTCATCTACACTACCACTGACTGTATAAGTAGCAGCAAATGGCTCTCCTTCTATATTGTGTAATGCAAGAGCATTACCAGCAAATGGAATAGAAGCAGAAGCAATAGGACCAAATTGTGGAGTCAAGAGACTTATTGCTACTGTTCCCTCTCCTAAGGGCGCAGTGGCAACACCACCATAAAATGCATCGACATTAGTATCATTTGCAAAGTTTTGTAATATTACTACCTCTGTTGGTTTACTAGAAGTAAATGTTAATGTTCCTTCATATATTGCACTGTCATCTCTAGGAGGTAAAATAATTGCTATTTGATGACCTTCGTGTCCGGGTAATGGATCTTGTATAGATGTCAATGTTCCCTGTTGAGCAAAGGATTCACCTATAGAAATTGTAGCAGCATCGGGTTTTTCTTTAGTAGCGGTTGCATTACTAGTAGCATTACCTGCTTGAGCACTACTTTCTTGCTGTTGAGCACCTGTAGCATTACCTGCTTGAGCACTGCTTTCTTGCTGTTGAGCACCTGTAGCATTTACTGTTTCAATCTCACTTTCTTGAGCAAAAACAGTGTTGTCATTATCTTGTAGACCAATTGTCAGGAGTGTTAAAAGAAATATGCTTGATATTGTTGAGGTTATTGTTATACCTGTAGACATTAGGACTATGGGATAAAACATTAAATTTAAAGTTTCCTCTATAACATTCTCTTTTATTTTTCTTCAAAATAATCTATAATAGAAAAAGAAGAGAAATATTTTATTTAAATTTGAAAAATATATTCAGTTTATTATATATAATAGAAATTACTAGATAATTTTCTTTGAAAATAAAAAATTAATCTATTTTTTCTACCGCCTCTATATGGCATTCATGACCCCTATGTTCTTTATTTAATAATTCTGTCTCTTCATTTGTAATTGGAAATTTCTCAAGACTGAGATTTTCCTCCCCGCTTTTTTCTAAAATTACTTTTTTACACTGATCACAAATTAATTGAAGTATTATAGGCATAGTTAAATAACATATACAATGAATATATAAGTTATTAAAAAAAAGAATTTATTCTATTTTTAAAAATTATTATAAATGGACTTTAAGATTTGCGCTTATTGTGGAGAAAAGTTCTTTGATTTAGGATGGCCGCATATTGAAGGAGATTCTAATCGAGGGGTTTTCAAAATTGAACATTTTTGCTGTCAAGAACATAAAGAATTATTTCTTAAATCGAAATAGTAATTTATAAAAAAAAATTTTAGAATGAATGAATGAATGAATAATAAATGTAGTTAAATTACGCGCCTAATAATAGATCGAATTTTTCCTACCATATTGTCTTTTATTTTATTTTCTCCAGTCTTGGCATAACACTCTTTACAAAGTGCTTTAAGATTAGCAGGACGATTATCTTTTAATGAGCCATTAATATGCGAAAAAAAAGGAATTTCTTGTGTATTAAATTTAATAGAACAACCTTGACATCGATATCGTGCTCTTTCAAGTACTGTTTGTCGTATTCCCAAATTAATTTTTTGGAATTTTTTTTTATCATAATTATTTTTTCCTGAATCAGAGTTAAACATCAGAGATCATATTACCAATTCCTTAGAATTAACTTTTTCGAAAGCATCTAATAAGATTATATAAAAAGAATTGAAAATTATCTAGTCTCGGAAATTACCAATTTTCCACGCATAGTAGATGGATGTAAAGAACAATAATACTCGAATATTCCTGATTCTCTTGAAGCTATAGCTGTGGTAAAATCTTGATTAGAATAAAGATAGCCTGTATTAATATTTAATTCATCAATAATAAAATCATGTCTGACAAAATCTTTATTTGCAATAGTGATTTTTTGAGGAATACCACTATTAATATAAAGTGTAGGATTTGTTTTATTAAAAAAATTATTTTCAGCAAGTAATAACATACCAGCAGAATTAACATTATTTTCTTCTTGTGGATTTAATAGATTACCAATGCCCCATAATGAACCGACAATAATAAAAGAAATTACAATTATTGCAATTATATTATTTATCATGATCGTTAACTTTTAAATTTCAAATTTTTTTGCTAACTAGACAATAAGAGAATAAATAATTCAAATCCATTGTATTATTTGTTAAATGATTTTTATGTCCCATATTTTATTCCTTTTGTAGTAATTGAGCGAATCAATTCAATGACAGATAATATTGCTAAATAGCTTGTCTTTGGATTAGTAGCACTAGGAACGTTTTTAACTCTTACTATCAATTCTCCAAATTTTCCTATTACCTTAATTTCATGTTTATTAATACGAAGAGACGGATCTGCAATTACATTAACCTTTGTTTTTTCAACACCTATACTAGCAAGACCTAACAATGCTGCAACATTTACATTAGCAGGAAAATTTTGAACTGCCTCAATAGCTGATCCTTCAAAAATCAAAGTCCTTTTTTTAATCGAATCTAATGTTAAATTAGTTTTTTTAAAGAATGGAGAATCTTTAAGAGAATCTGGATTCTTTGTAGTTGTAAGAGTAACATAGCTTATTGAATTTCTAACACTCTTAATAGCATCTATGCCAGCAATAGCTCCTGATGGAACATAAAGATTGATATCATTTTTTTCTACATTTTTTATCACTTCAGAAAAGAAATCAGGATTAGCAAAGGCACCAACACTCATGACTAATATATCTTTTTTTAATAAAATAATTGGATTAAGATAACTTGTGAGAGCACTTTGGGATGCAGCTTCGACCACGAGATCTACATCTTTCAAAGTATCAGACTTGATGTAATCAGAAAAATTGTTAAAGACTATTGGATTATTATTTGATAATTTTGACTTAAGAATTTCAGCATTCTCAAGTTTAATATCAAGGAAAGATGAAATAATTACATTTCCTATCATCATTCTATCTACAGAAAGTGCGACTTCACTTCCTATAGCACCACAACCTATTATTGATATATTCTTTTTCATGAATTGTTAATAAAGATCTTCAAATTATCAATTAAAATAGTTTCCTAAAATTAATTCTGGATTATTTTTTTGGTCTAAAAAATTTTAAGTCTATTAATTATAATAACATTCTTTTTATCGATGTAAAGTACTTATATATGGTCATAATTAATAGATTGTTTTTGTTTTCTAAGCAGGAATCAAATATATAAAAAGTATTAACCAATTGATAACATCCTATCTATTGCAGATCTAGCCTTTCGAGATACTGATTGTGGAACTTTTACTTGGTATACATTATTTACTAACGAATTGTAAACTTTATCAATAGTAATTTTTTTCATGTACTGACAGACTGCATCTTTTCTAATTGGAATAAAATTTTTTGTTGGATTTTCTTTTTGCATTCTATATAATATCCCTGTTTCAGTAGCTACAATAAAATCACTTTTAGATGAATTTTTAGCTTGTTGCATCATACCTTCAGTAGATAAAATATGACCCTCATTTACCAAATCACCCTTAGCCATATGATACATAGTGGATGATGTACAACTGCATTCTGGATGTACCAAGAATTCTGCATTTTTATACTGTCTCATCATCTTGTTAATATCTTCTGCTCTAATACCTGCATGTACATGACATTCACCTGGCCAGATAAACATGTTCTTTCTTTTGGTAACTTCTGCTACATATGAACCTAAGAACATATCAGGAAGAAAGAGAATATCATTATTTGGTGATATACTATTTACTACTTTAACAGCATTAGATGATGTACAACAATAGTCTGATAATGCTTTAATTTCTGCAGAGGTATTAACATAGCTAACAACTATAGCATCCGGATGATCCTTCTTCCAATATGTTAATTCAGTAGGATTTATAGAAGAAGCAAGAGAGCAGCCGGCAGTTACATCTGGTATTAATACATTTTTATCTGGACAAATAATAGAAGCAGTTTCTGCCATGAAATGAACACCACAGAAAATAATAGTTTTAGCACTAGTTTTTTCTGCTTTTCGAGAAAGAGCTAATGAATCTCCAATAAAATCTGCTACGTCTTGAATTTCAGGTAATTGATAGTTATGTGCCAGAATAATAGCATCTCGTTCTTTTTTTAAAGAGAAAATTTCTTTGATATACTCATCCTTTGATAAACTCATTTGCTATTTTAACTATATTAGAATTAAACTAGATTTAAATTAGTACTATTTAGGACACCTTTGCCTAATATGTTTATATTAAAGACATAGATTGCCTCTTTAAAAATTGCAACAAATTTATTAGGAACATATTGACTATAAAAATTATGCCAACTCATGGATCGCTTACTAAAGCAGGAAAAGTAAAGGGGCAAACCCCAAAAGTTCAAGCCAAGGAAAGAAATAGTCCTATCTCTAAAGTACGTAATAAAGAGAATTTCATTAAGAGATTTGAGAAAAGAATTTTACCAGGCCAAAAAAAACCTGAACGTGGACGCAGAAGGTAAAAACTATTTTTTTATTTTTATTGTTAATTAATTACCTCTTATCTTTAAGCTAAAATCCAATGATGGAGCAGAATGTGTTAAATATCCAATTGAAATAATATCTGGTTTTAATTTAGCATAATCAATTACATTTTGTAAATTAATTCCTCCTGATATCTCAATTTTAACTTGTTGTCTCAAACCTAACTCATTAATTTTTAAAATTGTTTTTTTAGCATCTAATACAGAAAAATTATCTAGCATTATAATATTTGCACCAGCTTCTATAGCTTCAATAGCTTCATATTCATTTTTGACTTCACATTCTATATTTTTAGAAGATCCTATTCTTCCTCTGATCGATGATATTATTTTTCTTATGGATTTATCTACTACTATATGATTATCTTTTATCATAACCATATCATCTAGCCTAATTCTGTGACTTATTCCACCTCCTATTACAACCGCTTTTTTATCCAAGAGTCGTAATCCCGGAACAGTTTTTCTTGTTGATGCTATATAAATTGGTTGATCTATTTGGTTGATTATATCTACAAATTTTCTTGTTAAGGTAGAAATCCCACTCATTCTCATAAGCAAATTTAAAGCCGTTCTCTCAGCTATCAATATGTCTTTTGCTTTTCCATTAATTTCAATTATTTTTTCATTGGGTAAAATACTCATACCATCTGATTTAATAGATTTTGAATTACAATTACAAATATCAAATAGCATTTCTACTTCTTCAAGGCCACATAAAATACCTGTAAAATCTGATTTATATATAATATCAGCCTTGACTAGTTTATTAAAATTGTTAAGATTATTACTAGTAATATCTCCGACTCCTATATCCTCCTGTAAAAAATTTAGAAGTGAATTTCTTAGTTTCAACTGATCAGAAAGTTTTTTCATTAAGAAACTTTAAGGGCATATTTATGAGGTACTGTTATCTCTAGAGTTTTTGCAATTAAAGAAGTATGTGGATCAAAAACAATTACTATGCCTGACCAGTCACTAGAAAGATCGGTAGAATTACAAACGGGACAAACTTTGCCTATTGTAATAGCTTTACATTTTTTACAGGCTAATTCTCTAGGCATAGGCTACTTCGTTCCCCCTCCTCCTTTTTTCTCTTTTTGAGGATGTGGTTGTTTAGATTTTTCTATTTCTTCTTTAATCCAATCAAATGAGCCTAGAAAAGGTTGTCTACAAGTAATTCCTATTTTTCCCATAGATGATCCTTTACCGAGACTCACAGCAGTAATTCTTGCCCGCATTTTAGAACCAATTCTTAAAGAACGTGATGACTCATTTGCAATTATCAATCCTTGTTTAATATCACTTTTTAAATAATCATCAGTAATTTGAGAAAGATGTAAAAGAGCATCTGTAGGTCCTATTCGCACAAATGCCCCAAAATCTGTAATTTCTATGATTTCTCCCTCTACTATTTCTTGAATCTTTGGAAAAAAAGCCAGTGCTTTAAAAATAACTTTATGATAAGTTGCCCCATCACCAGTAACTAATTTACCAATTGAATCAACATTAGCATCAATAATCATTATAACATAACCCAACTCAGAACTGATCATACTTTCATACTTTTCTTTAAGAATTCCAATTGCAGTATTTCTTAATGAATTAGTAAGTCTACTTGGTGGAATTCTAACGATATCAGTCATAGAAGCTATATAAAACATGTTGGACGAGATAGGATATAATATATCAATTTATGAACCTTTTGTTTATATAATTATGAAGAATCAAAGTAGCAAAGAATAAATCCAATAGTAATGATGACTTGCATTTTAAGTATGAAATGAATATTTAAATATTGCTATAGAGCAGCTTTTCACGATGGTTACGGTTGATCAAGTACTATCTTCTTTAAGAAAGGTAGTCGATCCTGAATTACATAAAGATATTGTCTCTATGGGTATGATAAAAGATATGGCTATTAATAATGATAAAATATCTTTTACATTAGAACTAACTACGCCTGCATGTCCTTTTAATAGTGAAATAGAACAGGATGTAAGAAACACAATTTCAAATTTAGGTATTAAGGATTTAGATCTAAAGGTTACTGCAAAAGTGATGGAGGGAAGATCTATATCTTTAGATGAGCTCTTGCCTGGCGTAAAGAATATTATTGCAGTTGCAAGTGGCAAAGGAGGTGTTGGAAAAACAACAGTTTCTGTTAATCTTGCTATAGCTCTTGCAAAAACGGGAGCCAAAGTAGGTCTTTTAGATGCTGACATTTATGGTCCAAGCGTACCATTAATGCTAGGATTGAAAGAATCTCCTCAGGTAATAGAAAGTAAAATCCAGCCTCCAATATCAGAGGGGGTAAAAATTATTTCAATGGGTTTTTTTTATGAACAATCACAACAAGCAGGCATTTACAGAGGACCTATAATTTCTGGAATTATTAAACAATTTCTAACAGATGTAAATTGGGGAGAACTTGATTATCTGATCATTGATTTACCTCCTGGAACAGGAGATGCCCCATTAACAATCGCTCAGACAATTCCAATCACTGGAATATTAGTGGTTACTACGCCTCAAGAGGTTGCAATGAATGTAGCAGTCAAAGCAATAGGGATGTTTAACAAATTAAATGTACCAATAATAGGAGTAATAGAAAATATGAGTTATTTACAATGTCCCAATTGCAATGAAAATATACATATCTTTGGAAATGGTGCAGGACAAAAAATAAGTGAACAATTTAAGATTCCCTATATAGGAGATATACCATTGAATCCACAAATAATGCAGGGAAGTGAAAGAGGAAAACCTATTATTATTTCTGATCCTGAATCAGGACAGACCAAATCACTATTAAAGATTGCAAAGCTAGTTGCTGGTAGAGTAAGTGTTTTAGCTTTAGAAATGCAAGAACAAGAACAATCTGAAAATAACAAAGAAAATTCTGAACAAAATAACTTAAAACCAGCAGAAAATGCCTCTTAAAGATGAGCATGTTGATATTTTAAAAAAACCATTTGGTTCCTTAATAAAACAGAAGGATATATCTAAAGAAACAATTCTTTGTTTGAGTAAAGAATCTAAAATTATAGTTACAGTAGGTGATGCTACAACAGAAAAAATTATCTCCTTTGGTCTAATGCCAAATTTAGCAATAATAGACGGAATTGAAAGAAGAGTTAAACGATCTGAATTGGAAATTTTAAACTTAAAGAATTCTTTTTTAACCAAAAATCATATCTATAATCAATACCAATGTAAAAATAGAAAAGGGACAATATCACAGGAAGCCTATTTAACAATAAAAAAAATATTGGTAGGAGGAGAGAAAGCTATTATTTTTATAGATGGGGAAGAAGACCTGCTTGCTTTACCAGTTTTTGCCCTTGCGCCTCTAGATTCAGTTATATTTTATGGCCAACCCTTAGAAGGATTAGTCATGGTAAAAATAAATGATGAAATTAAAAATAAAGCAACAAATTTGATAGAAAGTATTGGGATAGGATAAAAAAACAAAGGGAATGATGAAGTGGTGGCTGTATGAAGAAACTACTAATGATTTGCGATACCAATTTCTGACCCAAATTTAAAATTAGTAATCCTATCTTATTTGTTACAACCACATCCGTCACTTTCATAATTACCTATTTTGATATCATATAATTTTATACAATCTTTACAAAGACTCTTTCCTTGAGGAATGGGTGAGTTACAAAAAGAACAAATATTATTAATTTTTTGCATAATAAGATATTACTGTTTTGTCATATAGTTTTTACTGTATGACAAAAACAAATATGATGAAACTAGTTATCTTTTACTTATGACATGAACACTCACATTGTGTTAATTTGATATCAAAAGAACAATCATGATCAGGACCACAGATATCATCTACAGGAAGTTCTAATGGACAATCAGAATGTCGGGCACGTTTACAAAAAAAAGAAATAATCATATACATATACTTTAATAGAGAGACATTAATTTTTAACTACAAATCTAAAAATTATTATTCATAGTTCAATGTTAAATAATTGCGGAGCATAAATTGAACCATTTCGAACTTTTTTTACTTTTGCAACCGAAAGGTAATGAGGCCAAATTGTAATCATTATTGATCCCTCAGGGACACCTTCAGGCACTTCAATTAAAACAATATCATCTGATAATATACCGTGGTCCTTAACTAATTTAGATTTTGCTACATCAATAAGTTCCACGGGCATACCACTACTATATAAATAAATGGAACCTGAATATTCTATTTTTTTATCCAACGTATAATATACAAAAGATAGAATAATAAGTTATAATAAGTTTTCAAAAGATGAAAATCATAGTATTACCATGTAATATTTGAACTTAATTGTTCTATTCTTTACATAATTTATAATTCATCTATATGATACTTTGACATACATCCTTTACATTCATATATTTCATCACCAACAGGACCAGAAACATTGAATCTTACAATTGTAGTACATTTTGGACAACGACCTTCAACACTTCTTGTTTTTCTTTGAGGTTTGACTGTGCGCCTTTTTCTACTTCCCATAATATTTCATTGTAATTGATATACTCTTTTATAAATCTCTTTAAACATTTAGAGAAATATTCTTGAAGAATACTAGCGATACTCATATTTGTCTAGAAGAATTAGTTTAGATTAAATAAGATTCTTTTACCAATTATATGCTATTGACTCTACCAACTAAATGCTCTTTTTCATATAGAAATACCAGATGTAACCTTCCACCTTCTTACATTTTATCGATTATATCAGATGAACAATACCTTATTGGGGTATCATGTGTTGAACATTTGGAACTAATTAAATATAAAATAGAAAAGCTACAAGCAAAAAAATCTCTGCCATATGGAAAATTAAAAGTAGAGAATATTAAATTGGTATCTACTAATTGTATAAAAGGCTCCAAAGAAGATTATGAGGATATTTATCTTCAAAGGTTAAAAGACAGTTAGTAAAAGTATTATTCAATTTTTTTATTTACTAAATATTTCTTTCAAGTTTTTTATTAACTAGATATAACGGCCTTTTGTTGGAAAGTACATTATGCAGATTAATAGCTGCTGTTTCAGACATTTTATTTCTAGTTTGAATTGTTGCACTACCAATATGTGGTAAAAGAATGACATTTTTTAATTTTAATAATTTACTTTTATTTGATAATGGTTCTTTTTCAAAAACATCTAACCCTGCACCAGCAATCCATTTATTTTGCAATCCTTTTATTAAAGAGGCTTCATTAATTATATTTCCTCTTGATGTATTAATAAGAAACAATGTCTTTTTCATTTTTTTTAGCTCTCTTCTATCAATTAAATGGAAATTATGTTTATCATAGCTGATATGAATAGATAAAAAATCACTATTTTCAAATAATTCATCGAAATTTACATATGTTGCATTTAATTTTTTTTCTATTGTTTTTGATAATTGGTGTCTATTATTATAAATGACATTCATATCGAATCCTTTTGCACGTTTCGCAACAGCAGATCCTATATTACCTAATCCAAGAATTCCCAATGTTGATCCATATACATTACGTCCAAGAAATAGATTGGGAGTCCAACCATTTTTCCATTTTTTATTAATTATAAATGAATGTCCTTCTACAACTTTACGTGATAATGCAAGAATCAATGAAAAAGTCAGATCAGCTGTAGCTTCTGATAAAATATCTCCGGTATTTGTAACATAAATTCCCCTTTTAGTAGCTTCCTTTATGTCAATATGGTCAAAGCCAGTACTAAAAGTACTAATTACCTTTAAATTTTCACCAGCAGCTTCAATTATATCAGAATCAATTTTTTCAGATAAAGTACAAAGAATTCCATCTACATCCTTAACTTTTTTTATCATAATATTTTTGGCAGGAGATTCTATTGTATCATTTAGTATAACATCATAATACTTCTTTAATAATGCTATTCCTATTGGGTTAATTTTTCGTGTTATAAAAATTTTTTTTCTTTTCATGACTATTTATTAATGATAACTCCATTTATTTTATAATAATAAATTTAACAATCTATATAAAACATAAAAAATAATATCTAGAAACCTATAAAATTTATATCATTGAAAAGAGGTATCATAAATCTTCCATTACATGGTGGTCATGCTCCATCATATTTAGTCAAAAGGATGATAAAACTTTCTGCAGTAATTACTAAAATAATTATTGAAGATAGAGGGACAAAAGAATTTTTTAAAAGAATATCTGATCCTTTATGGTTTCAAGCATTTGGATGTGTGTTAGGTTTTGACTGGCACTCATCTGGATTAACTACAGTTGTTACTGGTGTTTTAAAACAATCAATAAGTTATGATACTCATGGAATATCTCTTTCAGGAGGAAAAGGAAAAAATTCTTTAAAGCCCAAATATGAGATACCAAAACTTGCAGAACAAAATCACAATTTATCAACAAATAGAATTAATGAGTTAGTATATGCCAGTAAAATATCTGCAAAAATAGACAGTGCTGCTATTCAAGATGGATTCAATTTGTATCATCATTTTATTCTTTTTGATGAAGATGGTCATTGGACAATTATTCAACAAGGATTAAATAAGAGAAATAAAATGGCCAGAAGATATCATTGGTTATCTAATAAGTTGTCAAATTATATTATCGAACCTCATAGAGGAATTATAGGCAATGAAAGAATTCCTTTTTGTTTAGATATGACTTCTAGAGAATCTGAGGAAAATCGTAAAACTTGTATAGATATAATTAAAGGAGGGTCAAATTTAATAAAATCTTCTATTTATAAAATCATGGAAACAAATAATTATTCTCAAAATTTAGATAAGTGGATATATAATAATAAATTACCTTTAGATAACCATGGATTTTTTGAAAAATCAGTTATAAATATTGAGAAATATGAAATGCCTCGTAGAATTAATTGGAAGGTAATGGATGAATTATATGATATTTATCCAAAAAACTATGAAGAGATAATTTCACAAGAAGGTGTTGGTCCATCAACAATAAGGGCTTTAGCACTAATTGCAGAAATTATCTATGGTACTAAAGCATCATGGAATGATCCTGTTAAATATAACTATGCTCATGGCGGAAAAGATGGGGTACCTTATCCTATAGCCAGAAATACTTTTGATAATTCTATAAAATATTTGAGTGAAGCAGTAAATGGATCAGAAATAGAAAAAGTGGAAAAAATCAAATCACTTAAAAGGTTATCTATTTATTCTAATATCCTTTTTAATACAAATGATTATAATTACCATAGTAAATAATATCCTTAAATAAAAGGATTAATAACAATGATTAATTTCATAAATATGGTCATTAAAAAAATATTTTATCAAGTTCTCTAATATAATACTATAAGAAACTCTTATAAGATATGTCTTCTTTAATACATCGAAAATCACATGACAAATATATTATTATTATTTTTAACTGTCACGGCTTTATTTACTACAATTTTAGGATCCAATCCAGGAAATTATTATGCATTTGCACAAGAAGGTGCAATCACTTCCAAAGGTTCAGTTAACGATACAATGTCAGGTAAAAACGCTTCACAATGGGCTTCTAATGCAACATTAGCATTTGCACAAGAACAAGTATCTATTGCTCCAGGATCTTCTAACCCAAGTGCAACTCAATTTTATGTTCCGCCTGAAATTACTATATCTGCAGGGACTGCTATAACATGGAAAAATGATGATTCTACTATTCATACAGTAACAGAAGGAACTCCCGGTAGTGCAGGTGCAACACCAGCATTTGATTCCAGTATAATTGCTCCAAGCATTACATGGGAACATACGTTCGAATCAGCAGGAGACTTTAAGTATTATTGTACCTTACACCCATTCATGACGGGTAAAGTAACAGTAACCTAAACTTTCTTTTCTTTTTTTTATAAAATAAAGTTTAAGGATTGTTTAGTAATATATATTTATAAAATAAATAAATTAATAAAATTTCTAATAATTCTTATAGTAACATAATAATTATAGCTATTATACATACAAGTGATCTAGTAATAAAAAATGGTAGTGTTGTAATACCTAAAGTTGGAATAGTTAATACTAATATTATGATTGAAAATGAAAAAATAAAAGATCTTTCTAAATCATTAAATAATATTAATTATAGTAAATCAATTGATGCTACAGGAAATTATATTCTTCCTAAATTGATTGATCCTCATGTTCATTATGGTGTTTATACTCCAATAGAAAATATAGCTAGAACAGACACAAAAATTGCAGCAATAGGAGGTGTT
>DASSVK010000129.1:0-5102 GCA_035706205.1 Nitrososphaeraceae archaeon
AACCAAGGATTTATAATTCTTTAACAAATAAGGGTAGAGAAGTAGTAGGATTAGCTGATAAAGTAGGATACGTAAAGTAATTTTTTGGAAAAACCTCTTATTTATTATAAGATTATTAGTATTTGAACAAACTTTAGCCAAGGTAGATAGGAATTTTTGTATGATGTTCCTACAAGACAAAGATTAGCATCTATGTAATATTAATAATTTAATAATATTTGAAACAACAGATAGGAATTATATTGAAATTTTCATATCATTCCACCAAACCCGACTGAAATTTCTTGACATGTGTGGATGGCTATTTTTTACCAATAACTTGATATTATTATTATTATTTTAGACAACTATACTCTAAGAAGTAGCAAAAAATAATATTTCAAATATTTCTCTATTATTATTATTATTATTTTTTCACATTAGTCTTAATCTTTTTTATTATTTCGGAAATTTGTAATGCAATAAGTTCCTTTAAAACATTATTCCTTTTTTTATTACTATATATTAGACTCTTTTTCTTTGCACCTCTATCGGTATTACTCCACCATTATAGCATTTGAATTCATATGGATATAGTGAATAGTTCTTATAATTTGATATATATTCATCTTATTGTAAATTATTAATAAAATCAACTGTTACAACCTTAGTTTGAAAATATCTTTTAGAATTCTAAGTAGGTCAAATATAATTTAGCATCATTTATTTAAATATTGAGTAATACAGTATCAACAAAAAAATTGAATACAATATTTCTTGCAACTGTACTAATATTAGGAACATTTGCTGCTATATCTCCATCATTTATTATTGGAGTAAACGCACAACATTATGCACAATATGGAATGGATACCGGATATAATAGCTATGATGATAGGAAATCTTATGGAATGGATGATAGTTATGGAGTATCAGACTATAGAGATGACAAGAAGAAATACGATAGCTATGGAGCATCAGACTATGGAATGGACAACGACAGGAAATCATATGACAATAGCTACAAGTCACAATACCAATCGTATAAACCCGATTACAAGCCAGTAAAAGATGACAAAAGAGACAAATCCAAAGATAGTAAAGTCGATATAAACAAATTAAAATGTATTAACACCAACCTAAATATCAACGGTGAGAACGCTGGAAATGTCAGCATTGGCAATAAGGGTGCAGCAGCAGACGGAGGATATGTAGGCGGCGGTTATTCATCTGTAGATGGTAGTGAGGGATACGGTAGTGGTGACGGATATTATAATGATGGATATAACAAAAACAAGAAGGATAATGGCTTTGATTGTATAATTAACAACAATAACACCAATATCAATACTGTTGGTAGTGGTAATCAAACTGAACCATTAACTTGTGAAGAATGTTTTACAGAAAATCTATCTCCCGGACAGTTAAATAATTTAACAAGCGTTCTTTCTAGTAGTGACCTGAGGGACTTAGAAGGTCTATGCGAAGCTCTCTCCAATTCAACGTTAACCAATCAACAAAAAATTTTCCTCCTTTCAGCCATATTTATTAGTGCAGGAATAACGATTGAAACTGATGTAGATGTCGTTCTTCGAGTCCTTGCATGTTTAGACGAATTAGGATTAATCATTCCACCTGACTTGGGATTACCTAATTCTATGCGTTAATCCTTCTTCCCCTTTTTTTGAATTAAATCCAATAGTATATTCATTTTACTAAGTTAGTGCAAATATTATAAAATAGATAACTCTATCACCTTGTCTAAAAATAAAAAAATAAATATCAATTAAATAAATTCTCGATATATCTGAAAAACTAAAATTTTAAATAATTGTCATTGTTATGTTTTTTGGTCTTTTATTTTTAGGACATCTCTGTATTACTCCTGCACAAATTTTTAATGGATTCATCTGCCATAATATTTCAAAACTAATTTAAAAATATGTTCTAATAATAAAAGCTAAATACTATTTAGTAGAACCATACTATATGAACGATATTACTCTGAAGCAGCTTCTGATTTTGTAAATGAATTTGAATGACAAAAATTATCTATTAGGTAAATAAATAATTATTTTGTTATTTTTATAACCTAATTAATTATAATATTATCAGTTAAAAAACAATGACAGACTTTCATTTTGTAATTGTTGGGACAGTAAAAGGTAAATCTAAAGAAGGAGCCTTGGAAATTCTCAAGACAATTATAAAGAAAAATGAAGAGATAAAAGACATAAGTAAACTTCACATTCTTGGAAAAACTTGTACATAAATAAAAAATTATATATTTTAATTTAATCACAACATCAAAAATAGATATAAAAAACTTTATTGGAATCATTATAAAAGTAATACAAGATATTGGCAGGATATCTACAAAATAGACTCTTATTTTTGCACAACTATCGGTATTACTTCCGACGGGCCCGTACTTTTCTAGGGCTCATCTACTTTATCTGTTAATAAGTAAATCTACCAGAACTGTACCAAATCACATCCATATTTTTACAATTGTGGAACATTTAGAAAAGTCAAATATGATTTATTTCTTATTTACAATTAAATCCATAAACAGTAATAATAATGAGTTCAAATCCCGTTTCATAATAAGTATTTGTTCATTTTTATGATTTAGTCAAAAATTACTCTGTCAACAATACAAAATATACCTCGCATTTGAAAAACCCTAAAATATTAATGCTCACATACAACTTCCAAACCTTATATACTTCATCTATAACAACATCAATATTGAAATTATTATTGATATTATTCATAATTCTTTCTCTTTACTCTTTATCTCTCATACTATTTGGTAACAATTTTACAGTTACTGGAACATTTACTTCTATCTTTCCTTCATTTATAAAAGTACAAGCACAAAATATAGAATATTATCCACCATCAGAACATGAATTCAATGATGGCTACCAGCCAAAAGATTCACCTCCTGATATAGTTGTTCCAATTGATTTTCCTACAATACAAGATGCAATAAAAGCAGCAGATGAAGGTGATGTAATAAAAGTATTACCGGGTACTTACACAGAACAACTCAATATTGTTAAAAGTCTAACAATTATTGGGTCTGGTGCAAAGTCTACTATAATTGAAGCACCACTACCATTAGAAGATTTAGATACCAATGTAATTGGACGACCATATATTGTTGAAGTTAACAATGATGCTGAAGTTACTATGAAAGGATTTACTATTAAAGGTCCTGAGGATCCAAATTGTGATGTATTATTTGGAATTACTGTCTTAGGTGATGCAAATCTTAAACTAGATTCTGCTGTTATCAGGGACTGTACGTTTGCTGGTGTCGTAGTTGGTATTTCACTTACATCAGATAATTCACAGATTGGACATGCAACTGTCACAAATACCGTAATTACTGATTATCAGAAATTTGGAGCCTATGCTGATGGTTCTGGTTCAACACTAACAATGTCTTACAATAAGGTAGTAGGGTCTAATTATGAAGCCTTTGATACAGATGAGGTTGAGATCACTCCCAATCTAATTGGTATCTATTTCACCAATGATGCCCAGGCTACAATTACTCATAATCAAGTTAGTGGAAATATCTGTATCCTTCCTGACATCTGTGGTCCAGATTGGTTTAATCAATTTCAAGCGGCAGGGATAGGTTTTTGTAATAAATCCTTTTCCTTATCTTCAACAACTTCAGATAACTTGCCCATAAATGTGCAACAGGAAAATCAAAATGAGAGATGTACTTATATCAATGGAACAATTCTCGAGCCTTTCATCCCCTTTGAAATAGATACGCAATGGGAAAATTCAGATGAAAGTGGTTCTTTCATGCCCATTCAAAATAATTTAAATACAAATGTTGATGTTACTACTGGTGAAGGTTCTATAATCTCCAATAACTATGTATCAAATAATGATGTTGGAATTAGTATGACTGGAGAACAAAGTGGATGTTGTATAATTGATCACAATAAACTAACAGATAACCGATTCTTTGGAGTTGTGGTAGCAGATAGTGACCATTTAGTTTCTAATACCAAAATCTTTGGAGCAAATGTTGGAGCAGCAGCAATAGCCACTACTGTTAATACAGTTGCTACACTAGATCATGTCAAGATTGTTGATGCAGAAATTCCTGTGCAAGCACTCTCATCTGCTGGATTAACTGCAGAAGTAAATGTAATATCTAAATATTTCTTGGCACCTTGATTGACAATCTATTTCACTTTTTTAATTAATAATTACTCAAATACTTGAATTACTATTATTACTCAAACTATTATTGAACACTGAAACCGTGGCTATTCCACTCCCTTAGGTAATGACTTTTCTCGGGCTCATCTAATTTATATATCCATAATAAATGCTAACAATGATGTTTAATTTATCTTATTATGATTATAAAGTCATCTATCGCAAAATCAACAGTCATGCGTAGAAAAGTAAAATTAATTGAATTGACAAATTCTTTTTTTTACTTTGGAATTATAAATTTAGTTATAGTTTTATTATCTTTACTTTTTAATTCCTTTTAGTTATTGCATTATACTCAAAAGAGAATAGAAGTCAAGAAAAGATATACAATCTATATATCTTCTATAGATCATTATACTCTTTATTATAATTGCTTATAAACTATATATTGTACTAAATTTTGAAATGAAAATAGGAATTAAGACAGAATCAGTTAATTCATCCCAAATTTTACAAAAGATCAGTACTTAGGTTTTAATGGAGTTTATTAAATTTGGAATTTATACTTACGAATAATGATTATACTTTATGGATTCTGTTTAGCATATTCGTTGGAATTGCATTATCTATTGATTTGGGATTATTTGGGAAATTAAAGAACATAATAATTAAACAAAAAGAAAAGAATTCAATTCATAATAACACTCAAGACATAGTCGATTCTAGTCATGAATCTTCGCAAAAACTACAACAACAACAAACTCGAAATGCTTTAAAATGGACTATAATCTGGATCTCATTAGCAGGAATATTTGCAGTAATTGTCTTCTTTAACATGGGTTATGAAAAAATGCTTGAATTTGTTACTGCATATACTCTTGAGAAAAGTTTGAGTGTAGATAACATGTTTGTATTTTTACTGGTTTTCT
>DASSVK010000130.1:0-13657 GCA_035706205.1 Nitrososphaeraceae archaeon
TATACCATTACCATAAATATTCTGAATTATCAGAAAATAAGCTGATGATAACAGTATTGTTAATAATGACAATATAGCTAAAATTCTTTGGATAAATCTCAATCTAATGATAAGATATTATTACTTTAATTTAAAAAATAAAATATTTTTTTCTGTTTATCTAAACAGAAAATTACAGATATTTTCGTTGAAATTCTCCATGCATTCTTTCTTTAATTCTTCATAAAACTTTCCTTGGCCATCATCAAAATCTTTAGGATTAAGTTCATTAAATGGAGGCATTTGATCTAGTTCATTTAGTGTTCTTTGAATAATCTCTAGAGTAACTGAAATATTTATCATCTCATTATCTCTTAGTACTGCAAGTTTTACAATATCTCCTTCTTTTTTATTCTTCAAATAATCAGTTATATTAGAAACTGAATTTACAGTCTGATTATCTATTCCAACTATTACATCTCCACCTAGTCTATATTGTGTATTGTTTATAATTTCAACTTTATAACCACCTCGTATTCCTGCTTTATCTGCTGGACCATTGGCATTTACATCGATTACAAGGAAACCACGAGGTTCTGTGAGATTTATTTTCTTTGCAATATCAGGAGTTACATCTATACCGGTAATACCAAGAGAAGGATGTCTTGCTGAATCAGCAAGAGTTTCGGAATCTGGTCTTTCTTCTAAAGTGGTATTTTTCTCTTCAACAATACCGTCTCTAATAATTGTTAATGTAATTTTATCACCAACTGATTTTTCTCGTTCTAGATGAGAAAGTACATCATCTATTTTTCTGACAGGCTTTTCATCAATAGCTATAATAATATCACCTCCGAGCTCAATTTCTCTTCCATTTATCATATCAATTTTATCGCCACCTCGTATTCCTGCTTTATCTGCTGGACCATTGGCATTTACATCGATTACAAGGAAACCACGAGGTTCTGTGAGATTTATTTTCTTTGCAATATCAGGAGTTACATCTATACCGGTAATACCAAGCCAAGGATGTTTATAAGACCCCTTTTCAATTAATTCTGGTATTACTTTTTTTAATGTGTTAGATGGAATTGCAAAACCAACTCCTGCATATACACCAGTATTAGAGAAAATTGCAGAATTGATTCCAATTACCTCACCATTGAGATTTAATAAAGGACCTCCAGAATTACCAGGATTTATGGCTGCATCAGTTTGAATAATATCTGGTATTGAAAATGACACAATTCTATCACCATTTCCGAAAAGATTTTCTGGTGATGGTGGTGTTGATGGTAGTAATCTTCCTAATCCACTAACAATACCTTCTGTGAGGGAGCCAGATAATCCAAAAGGATTACCAACAGCAGCAACACGTTCTCCAACAATTAGATTAGATGAATTACCGAGTGTTAATGGAAATAATTTTTCCTTTGGAACATCGTTTACTAATACAACAGAAAGGTCGCTATGAGGATCTGAACCTATCACTTTACCTACATAAATTGTCCCATCCGAAAATGTAATATGAAGATCTTTAGCTCCTGATGTTACATGATTATTAGTAATAATATGACCATTAGTATCATATACAAATCCTGACCCTAATCTACTACCTAACAAATCTGTTGTTTCATCTTCACTAGAAATCTGGACTACTGATTTTTCAACATTTTTGAATAAGTCAGAAAGAGGATTTGTTTGTTCAAGAGTATTTTCAATTGCAAAAGAATCATCTAAGCTATAGGGGATTGTAATTAAAGTAATCGAAGAAACTGTCATCATTATTAGTACTATATGATTATAGAAAATTTCTTTTTTTTTGAAAGTTAGATTTTTAGGCTTCAATATGCATATAAGAATTATAGTTATGTATATTTCTTGATAATAACGTGCGGATAAGCACTATATAGATTTCTTAAATTCATAGTAATTTTACCACTTCTATATGATTCATAATAATCTATCATTATATTTTCTTATCTATATATTATAAATAATTATAAATATAAAAATTGAAAAATATAAGAAATTTAAAACAATTAGATACAGTATTTAAAGAGTATTCAGATTAAAAAATTCTATAGCAAATAAGGAATGTTTAATTTCTATTAAATCTTTTAAAATAATGAAGTTCTCAACTTTTTGAAAGTCGAAATTTTACCTATAAAGTGATATTTTATTTTAAATGTTATCATAAATAATCAATAAGAAAAAATATTTGAAAAATCATACATGGAATAATGAAAAGCAATGAATCTTTTTTAATTGAAAACATGAATGGCCATCAAATCAAAGAAAAGGTAAATGATGAAACTATTGCATTATTAATTTTAGGAGCTTGTGAAAATCATGGAGATCACTTGCCGTTTGGATCAGATTTTATTTTTCCTTTAGAATTGGCAAAAAGAGTGGCTATAAAAATTAAAAATTTGGTAATTCTCCCTCCTATTCCATATGGTGTTAGTAGTCATCATAAAAAATTTTTTATGACTATTAGTTTAGATACGAATACTGTAATAAGTATAATTGAAAATATATTAGAGAGCATATATAATAATGGTATACATAAAATTTTAATTATAAATGGTCACGATGGAAATATTGGCCCAATAGAAGTTGCTTCTCGAAATGTAAAAGATAGATATAGAAATATCACTATAGCATGTTTAGAATCATGGTGGGAATTAATTGGAAAAATTTCACCTAATACCTTTGATATATGGTATGGATTAGGTCATGGCGGTGAAGCTGAAACTTCTGCTCTGATGACAGTTAGACCAGAATTAGTTGATAAAAATAATTTTCCAGAGGATACAATTCCTAATCTACCAAAGCATCTAAGAATATATTGGACAATGGATGAACTTACTAAAACCGGTGCTACAGGATCTGCAAAAAATGCTTCAGTAAAAAAAGGAGAAATTATTTGTAAAATTTTAGAAGATATATTAATTTCCTTTCTAGTAGATATGGAAAAGGCGCAATGGAAATATGGATTATATATTTAAAACACATTTTCTATAGTCTATATTTTGCTTTTTGCTAAATTCTTTATATATTATAAATAATCTTTAATTTTAGAATAATCTTGATAATTTCTTTTAACTAGATTTGAGTATATATTGGAAATAATAATATACATTATAATTACAATAAAGCTACTAATATAGCAACAGCAGAAGCTGGACATATAGAATAAGGAAGAAAAAATAAAATATCATTACAAAAAACTTTTATTTCATTTCTTTTAATCAAATAAAATCTCTTTTTTAGGATAAAATATAATTTTAAGAAAACTTTTTTAATTTTGAAATAGTAATTTGATAAAGAAAAAAAGAGATATGATCCGTTATAAACTAATTTAATAACAGACAAGAAGAATTAAAGAACTATTTGAGAAAGATTAATGAATTAAGCATTGTTTGAATTATTGGAAAATATGTCTCATATTGATCGAGATCTGCTTTATAAGTAAACAAATATACTTTGTCATTATTTTTAGTGATAAGTTGAAGAGATTGTCTTTTCTCTTCACCATCCATTGCAGTAAAAACTATTTTTTTTGCAGGTCTTTTATCTGCAAGAACTGTATCAGAGGAGTCGATTAATTGGAAATCTTTAAAATTATCTGTCATATTTTTTATATGGACATTTTTGATTGTATTTAGTGATATATTACTCAAACTCATTGAAGATATTCCCAATCCTGCAGGATACCTATATTGACCTAAATCTTCAATAGGAGCAACAAAAGTAACGAAATCATTAAGACGTTCTTCTTTTTGCCAATTTGAAGGATATTGGATACTTATCTTTAATTTTGTATTTTCATATGGTATAAAATTCTCTTGTTGATTTCCAGAATGAAAAATTCCATAGACATAATTAAACATATTTGCAGAACTATTTGTCAGGATAAATAATAAAGACATAACAATAATATAATTTTTAACCTTTAAGAATCCCATATTTTACGACAAGAGAATGCAATATTTTATTTTTTCCCCAATTTAGATCTAGATTAAACGTTTTAGTTATATTGATCCTATTTTATTTAGAATGATTTAAAGATATACGAGTTACTTTATAAAATCTAGTAACGTTATCATATCTTTTTTGTTTTTTTTAAATCGTATTTTCTTAGCATTTAACACTGGAAACCCAAATTCCATTTTTCTTTTATCGATTTCATGTCTTAAATATTTCATTATCATTTCTGAATATTCCTTTCCAGCAATTAGATTTCTTTTAGAGTTTATAGGATCTTTAAATTTAAATATTTTTTCGTAATTTTTTAAAAAGTTTTCAATATTTAATATTTGTAAAATATATTTTATTCTTTCCCAAATATCATATCTTATTCTTAAAATTCCGCCACTGATATATTTAACTCCAATATCATTGGCAGTATCTATTATATTTGAAATATCTTTTCTGGAGTCAGTTATTAGAGGAAGAATTGGATCGATATTAATAACACAATTTATACCAGATGTAGAAAATTTTTCTATTATCCGGAAAATTGATTTTGATGTCGGTGTACCAGGTTCAATTATTCTTTTTAAATTCTCTTTATTTGTGGTAATAGACCATACAATGAAACAATTATCGGAATAGCGTTTGTGTAATTCCAAATCTCTTTCAATTATAATAGATTTAGTAAAAATATAATAAGGAATTTCAAAACTTTGTAGAACTTCCACACATTTTCTAGTAATTGAATATTTTATCTCGGCCGCTTGGTATGCATCAGTTGCCGATGCTATCATTATAGGATTAATTTTGTCTTTTTTCCAAGAATGTATCTGTTCCGTTAATAACTCAGAAGCATTAATTTTTGCGTATATACGATCATAAAATTCTGGTGACCATTCATATGTAGCATAACAATAACCACAGCGATGTTGGCAACCATTATAAGGATTAATAGTTAGACCCTCGTTTCCATATACAAAAAAATTATGAAGAATGGATTTACTTTCTTTGGCACTAAGAATAGGTGCTGATTTTGTATACCATGAATTCATATTAATTAAATTAATTTTCAATATCTAATTAATGATATAGTACCAATTGATCAGGGAGAGGGAGTGGTATTAGTTATGAGAAATAAATTTTTTTAATGTAAATATCATAAGAAAATTTTAGAATAGTGAATAATTATATAGCTGTAGCTAATTATCTTCACTTATTTAACCTACAACTTTTCTTACCTCTTTTTTGTGTCCATATAAGGAAGCAACCAATTATCACATTCCTAAACATAATTAATATTATCAAACTATCTCTGAATAATGAGGCTCTTACATGATGATAACTATTCTTACTATAATATTATAGTGTTAACTAAAGCTAAATTTATCAAAATAAGAGATTTGGGTTTATTTAATAATAATTTATATTTTATTTATATCTCTTTATCCATATTAATCACTACCAATTAATTGAACAACAATTTTTCTTTTTCTACTTCGTGTATCCAACTCTACAAAGACGATCTGCTGCCAGGTTCCAAGGGAAGTTTCACCATTGATAAATGGTATTGTTAAGCTTGGACCGATTAATGATGCCCTTACATGTGCATGACCATTGCCATCATGCCAAGTCTTATCATGTTCATATTCACTTCGCTTTGGTGCAATTCTTTCTAGCATATTTGGAAAATCCTTTGTTAGCCCTGGCTCATACTCAATCGTGGTAATTGCAGCGGTAGAACCAACCACAAAAAGTGTTACTATTCCTGTTTTCAATTGGCTTTCTAGTAGTATACTCTTAACATTATTTGTAATATCAATAATATCATTTTCACCTAGAGAAGACAAGGTAATATATTTAGTAACTATATTCGATTTAGTCATATTACATAGAATATAATAAATTTAAAAATTTAAATCAAACGTCTATCTATCTTTTTCAGATTGGAATTTTATATATAATATATCATATTAACCTGATAACTTATTGACTTAATAGTTTTGCTATAGATAAGAATTTTTTGAATATATTCAATGAGAGAATTTAAAACTGATATAAGAAACAAATATCGATAAAATTGAACCTGAAAATAAAATAGAATAGAATAATCAGTCAATAAAAAAAATGTTTAATAGAAGTATTGAAATTCTATTTTAGTTTTATCCTCCACCGATCCCGATACCTTCATCATTCTGACCGTTGGTAATTTCTGTATCATTTTCTATATCACTTACGGTCATTCCCGTGTCATTTCCTCCTAAATCACTTTCGGTCATTCCAGTGTCTCCACCTAATTCTGGCTCACCACCTAGTTCCGTATCTCCATCTTCTTGTGCTAATACAATTTCAAATGCTATTGTTGATATTATTGCAATTAAAGCAAATACAAAAATAGAAATAATTACCACTGAATATATTTTTGATTGCATATTGATTTTAGTTAAATATAAGATATAATAATTAATGTAATTAATTTACAGCACTGAGATAAATATATTTGAACTTTAATACAGAGATGCAATTAATTGCTATTAACCTTCAAATTGTTACTATGAAATACAAATACAATCATAATTTGAATATATTAATAAAGTCAATAATAACTAATATGGTAAATCTATACAATAAAATTATAAAAAAATAAAATAAAATTAAAGTTATTTCTTACTACAAATCACTAATGCACTATAACTCGTTTCCCTAGTAAGATTATGAAGAAATCCATATGAGCTATATGTTACGTTTTTCAATTCTAAGTTTGAATTTTCTGATAAAAATGTTGTTATTTTTTCTCCAAGACTTTCAGGTGAGTCACTTTCAAATCCTCTAATATAAATATCGAATTGTTTTTCATTTGCTTGATCCAATTCTTGTATTAATTATCATAACATGACTTATAAAGTAATTATAAATTTTATTTTGGATTATCTGATTTCTATATTTAATATAATAATTTTATAAGGTAAATGGAATTATAATATAGATTTTAATGAATGACAATTAGGATAACAATAAGCCTGGTAAATTTGTTTTAGTATATTATCAAGATTTTTACCTAGAAACAATTTTCTGATTTTCCATTAGGTCTATTTAATTTTTGATAAATAATATTAAACAATTTTTATTGTATCCATTTTATTATTAGTTGATTGGACTGACTGTCCTAAGAGTTAATAGTTAGGTGTTAGGGTATGTCACCATTCTTGATGCCCATTTTGAAAACCATATTTTCTATCTTGTATCTATCTTATATTCTGATTTTCTTTAATAGTATATCGTCTATCTTTCCAATTAATAGAATTTTTACTTCCAGAATTAATTATAGATGTTAAAAATGCAATAAATACAAAAGAACATGCTAATGGAAAACCGAATGAATAAAAGGGATTTTGAAGTATTGAATATTTTAATTCTAATATACTGGTTATTATCAACAATAAGATTGATGTTATAGTTAGTGATAACAGAACTAAATTTAAGTCGGTCATATTAGCTGTAATATGCTTTTGTTGTAATGCCATGCTAATGGAAAAAGGCAATACAATTAGAGGTAGCAAGAGTAAAAGAAATGTTGCAATCACCATTAAATATGCATTTATTTTTTCTCGATTGTATAGAGAAATCATTAATCGTCTAAGTCCATGCCAAAGAGTTAAAGGATCTCTTGCCCATACTGCCTGTATATGGTCTTTTCCATGAACTACATTAAGTTTAAAGCCCTGCTCTTTTACTTTTCTTCCCAAGGCACCATCTTCTACAATTTCTTTTCTTACTGCCTTATGAGTACCAATTGCCTCATAGGTTTTTCTTGTTATTATAAAAAAACTACCAAAGAAGTATCCTATCTTGCTATTTGGGTTGTTTGCATTTAATGCTGAGTACTTAGCCAGAGAAAGAGTCCAAAGTATAGGTAGAGTAATCTTTGTCCAAAAGTCAGTTGCCAATATTTTGGGTATTGCAGTAAGCGCATCAAGCTCATCAGCTAACAAATGATTCACTGCTAAAGAAATAGAGGTAAAAGAATGAATAGTATCTGCATCAGTAAAAAAGAAAAGGTCACTTGTTGTTTTAAGATATCCCTGGTAGCAAGCCCAATTCTTTCCTGTCCAACCATCAGGCTTTGGCTCTGCATTAACATGAATAACTTTAGAATTTGCTACACTAAAATTTTCAATTAATTCTCCTGTTCTATCAGATGAAGAATCATTAATTACAACTATTTCATAATTTGAATAGTCTTGTTCAATTAAAGTTTTAAGACATTTCTGTATGTATTTTTCTTCATTTCGTGCAGGAAGGATTACACTCACTTTAGGAAAGACTATATTTTGAGAGGTTGTGAAAGATTGTAGTTTTGGGACCTGAGTTAGAAATTTTATAGTATAAATAAGAAAGTATACCCATGAAAAGAAAATACTACAAATAATAGCAATTAAAACTATTAAAATAATATAATTATATTCCATCAATTAATATTAAGAAGTTAATCTTTTTATTAATAGATTATTTTTATATAATTTTACTTATTCTATATTCACAAATGTCTTTGGAATTTTATAATCGAAAATAGATTCGTATTACATTTTTAAATGTTTTTCTATTGTAGGTTAATGCTAGAAAAGGTTGCAGACTTGTCCCACTTCTACATTTGAACTGAAAACCGGCTATAACAAAGTACAATGCTGATTTTCTTTTAAAATAAATAAATAAATAGCTATAACCAATTATTTAAAAATTTGAGATAAAAGAATCTCAAAGGCCAAAGATGAGTGAATCCATTATCATGCATTGGCCAATGAGATTTAAGATTAGTTTTTTAACAATAACAATAGGGATAGCAGTATATAAGAATTTTTATAGATAAATCATCATAGCCCGAATAATATCATTGGGTTTATAGAATAAGAAGATTCAGACTATGACGTTGATGATAAGTTGATAGTTTTTCTATGATTGATCCAAGGATAATCTAACGATAGACTATTTATTAGTTGTAGAACATTACACTCGTTATTGAATCTGTAACTATATTAATCAAATATAGATAAATAATTCTAATTTAATTTTTAATAATTGTATTTAACATCATTTCTTTGAATTTGCTATTTCTTGGTTTACCTCTTAATCTATATCCACAACAAGGACACCATGGACCTTGCCAATAAATAAAAATTTGGCAAACCTGACAGCGTTTTTGTCCTATTGTATAACGTTGTCCACTTTTTGGTTTTATTGCTTTATGACGTGTACATATTCCCTTACATACCAATTATATTGTTAAAGATGAAACTCCTCTTAAGAACCTATCTATGTTATGAAAAATGATTGGAATTCATTTTTTATATGTGTTGATTTTAATTTATCATTATCTAAGATTATCTTTTTTTCTTCTCTATCGGCTTGATTAAAGTCCAACTTAGAATAATACTAATGAAAATATAATGGGTTCTAAGAGAATGAAAAAGTTTTTGATGAATAAATTATATTTACATATTAATAAAGATGAGAAATAGATTATCATTTACAGCAATTAAAAAAGAAATACAAATTGAAGATAAGAGTATTAAATTTCTATTAGATAAAATTGCAGATGTAGAAAATATTTTTGGTAATAATTGTTATATCATAATAGGATGTGATCAAAAATCTCCAATAAATGACTTGAAACCAGAAGAACAAGAAAAATTATTAGATTGGATAGAGAAAAACATACAATCTCCTTTTCTATTCAATTATCATACAAGTTAGAATGGCTAAATGACAACAAAATTAGAGTGATATTTGTTAAAATTTTAGAATTTAACTTTTAAAAAGAGAAAGGAAGAATATCATATTAAGATATAAAGATAGTAATTTAGAAAAGAATATAATAATATTTTTCCAGTAGAAATCAAAGGGTTCTGTCGTTTGGTCAATTATTAACCATTAATTACTCAAAGTAAATTGACATATCTTCGTGGAAAGAGAGAATAACCTAACTATAACAGTATTTATCAGTTTTGAGTTCTCATTTTTAGTTTAATTATACTATTAAGCCACTTAAAATTTTTTAACTAATTTTCTGTATTTGAAAAATTGTTTTTTGTATTAAATATTTAATAAAATATCAATCGTAATTTATAAATTGACTTAATTAGTTTTCTCTTCTTCTATTTATCATAATCTATAATTTTTTTAATCTTATCAATGAGACTAAGAGCATCGCATCCAACTTCAGTAGTTATATAAAGTAAATGATTTTTATCTAGAGGCATAGTAATACGTTTAATCTTTTCATATTCTGCAAGTACAAATTTTCCTTTTCCGATCTTTTTTTCCAGGGTACTTCGTATTTTCCAAGCGCTAACTGAAAATTGAATAGAATGTTTGCTTTGTTCTGCTGTTAGTAGGTTTGTAACTCCAGGTCTATGTTCAGAAAAAAGAATCAAGCCATCGGTAGTATCAAATATTGTTACAAAACGAATATTTGGATCAAGATACAGTATGTCTTTTCCTATATTCTTATAATCCATTTTTATTAGTAGTGTATGCTGGTTCATATAAAAAGTTTGTAACAAAAAAAATAAATGAACGAATACATAGAATAAATAGAAATAAAATTTGAACCTATCTTAATATAAAGAATGATTTATCTGTGATTACAAATGAAAATTTTTTATTATTATATTCCATACACTTTTTCCTTTTATTTTCCTATCTCTTTGTTGTAATCTTGTGAAAACTACCATCGATATTTAATAATCATCTTTATACATTTGTTTTAAAAGACTTGAGACCTTAATCAATACTATGGGAATAACTTTGATCGAGCAATGAATATTTTAAAGTAAAGGTTCTTTCATCTAAGATACTCAATTTTTTGGTTGAGTTTTTGAGACGATCTTTTAAATCCTTTTTATTCCACCTATATTTCTTTTTAAAAGGGTTTGATGTTTTTATCTACTTCATTATATCCTATTCCTTCTATTTTCTCAGAAATCAAAGTATTTATAAAAATGAAATTTTTCAATCTCTTCATATTCTCTTTTAAATAAATCTTTTTAAATTATTCTGATAGACCAAGTGAATTAGTCAATTATTAATTATATTATATAATTAAGATCTGTCAAAGAGTATCGTATGTAAGAGAGTTTAATAAATTAGTCATCGTTTACTTAGAATATATTTTATTCTTAAGTATAGATAATAAACATGTTTTTGTAATATTAGATTTAAACTAATTAAATCTTTCAAATAACTTTATACAAACTTGTTAGGTCATTGTAAAAAGACGATTGTATTTCTTGGATCAGTTAATAAATTGTTTATTTACTTCTAAGATATATTAATATACATTATGGTTATAAAAGATAATACCTTAAATACCGAAATACTAATAAAATTATACAATATTTATGATGGGCATAGAGATGCAATACTTTGGTTTTTAGAAGAACTAGATGTTGATAGTTATGAAGAATATATTCAAAAGTATGGAGGTTCTTCGATTCAAAGATCTTATTTTATTGCTGTTTGTGGATTTTTTGAATTATCAGGTGTTATTATAAAATATGGGATGATAAATCCTGAGATTTATTTTGATATGTTCAATCCTACTCCATTTTGGAACAAGGCAAAATCAGTAGTAGAAGGAATGAGAAAAAAGAGACCACATATTTATGAGAACTTTGAAATATTAAATAATAATAGAATAAGGTGGACAAAAAATCGAGATAGTGGTAAGAAGAAAAATTCGCATACTATTAAACAGAAAAGATCATACAAACTCTAGTTTAGTAAATGCAATATACCTCTGATTGTATGTACTTTTATTCTGTATTAACAATTATGACTACTTAAAAATTCAAAATTTAGCTGGTATTTCTAAATAGAAATATTCTTTTTACATTCCTTAGTAATAGATACAAATAAAATTGAAAAGTTATTAAAAAGAAGTTATTCTATTTCAACTTTTATTATTTTATTATAATCATTTGAAAACTATAATTGCATAGTTGTATCATCCAAGATATGAGGGTCATTAACATAAATTTTTAGTTATTATTATCTGAATAGCATTTATTACATGATATTTTACCTTAATTATTCCTTGATTCCATTTGGTTTTTATATATATTCTTTATTCTTTAATTATTATAATGGTAACAGAGATTGCAATAGGACAAATTATCCAAGATCTTTCAGTCCTAATGATCATTGCGTCTGCAATGGCATTTATCTCATATAAATTAAAACAACCATTAGTTATTGGTTACATAATTGCAGGAATAATCATAGGCCCACATACTCCACCATTTAGTTTAGTATTAAATCAAGATGTCTTGAATTTGTTTGCAGAAATGGGGATCATTCTTTTGTTGTTTATTGTTGGTATGGAATTCCCTATAGAAAAACTTCGAAAAATAGGAAGGAAAGCATTAACAATAGCATTATCAGAAGCATTGGGAACATTTTCAATAGGTTTTTCTGTAAGTTTCTTTATTCTACATTTCTCGCTTTTTGATTCTGCATTTGTTGCCCTTGCAATTTCTGTTACTAGTACTGTTATTATTATGAAAGTATTAGAAGAACTTGACATAATCAAGGAAGAAGCATCTTACATAGTTTTAGGAGTCGCAATAATGGAAGATATTATAATTATATCTATGCTAGCAGTATTACAATCTGTTAGTACATCAGGGAATCTCTCTTTTACTGATATTTTAATATCTATTAGCATAACCTTGGCATTTATTTTTGGTGTGTTATTATTAGGATCGAAAACAATACCAAAACTAATTAATTTTATAGGTAAGTTCCATCAACATGAAGTACTATTACTAGTAGTTTTGGGACTTGCATTTGGACTATCTTTCCTCTCTTATCAAATTGGTATATCTGTAGCAACAGGTGCTTTTTTTGCAGGAGTTCTGATAGCAGAATCAAAAGTTCATGCAGTTACGAGAATTTTAGCAACTCCTATTAGAGATATGTTTGGAGCTTTATTTTTTGTATCTGTTGGTGCACTGATGGATATGAGATTGCTAGTAGTATTTATTATTCCTGCTGTTATCTTGGTAATAGTATCAATCACTGCTAAATTTCTTACAGTTTTTGTTTCAGCAAAGACTCAAGGATTTAGTTCAGTAACGTCAATGAAGGCAGCATTTGGACTATCTTCTTCAGGTGGAGAATTAGCACTTGTTGTTGCAAAGGGAGGAGTCGACACTGGTCTTACAAGTGCATTTCTTCTTCCAATGATAGGAGCAATGACTATAATTACTACATTTATTTCCCCATATATGATTAAGTTAGGCTGGAAAGTACCGGATAAGGTATTTTCAAATAATGAAAGAGAAGAAGGTGAAAAAGAGGAAGAGAAAAATAATAAAAAATAAATAAAATAAATCGCTAGTAATGAATTCTTTACTCTTTTAGTAAATCCAGTATGCTTTCATCTTCTTCGCCTATCAAAATTCCTTTTCTTTCAAATAATTGCATTGTACATATTGTAAATCCTACATGTGCGCAACTATCATCTTGACAATAGGTACAGAATGGAGCACCATCATAAATTTTAACCTTTATATAATAATGTAAGGTATTATCATCTATAATACATTCTTTATCTTTTTCATATCTTTTAAGTATAAAATGATTTTTAGAAGATATTTTATTTTCGGAATTTAACCATTCCATAAATGCAAATTCTCCATCATCT
>DASSVK010000131.1:0-28189 GCA_035706205.1 Nitrososphaeraceae archaeon
CAACTACTCCACCAGATGGTACATCTAATACTTTACCGACAGCTGATGCATCAATTACTCAGACAATAGAACAAATAGCGACTCAAATTGCTACTGCAAATCCCGGAGCGGATGCAGGCCAAATAACTCAAAATATTGAACAATTAGCTTCACAATCTGCACAGGCGAGAGGAGCAGGAAGCGACGTAAACCAAATTTTATCTCAGATTGCTAACCAAGTTGCAGAAAATCCGACTAGACCAGTAGCTCAATCTATAACACAAATTGCTGAACAATAGGCGGCTGGAAATACAGGAGCTGTTAATCAATCTATTGAACAATTTGCTGAGCAAGTAGCCACAGGTATTGATGTAGAACAAGCAATATCACAAACAGCTATTCAAACAGCTTTACCTGTAGGTGAACAAATCAACCAAGAAATTATTCAGGTTGCCGAACAGGTAGCTATCTTAACTGGCTCTAATCCTGCAGATGTCCAACAAGCAATTCAGCAAATTGCTCTTCAAACTGCACAACAAGAAGGAGGACAAGTGGTTTCTCAGACTATTTCGCAAATAGCATAACAAGTAGCTCAAGGTGGTGCTGATAACTCAGTATTACAAACTATCTCGCAATTTGCCCAACAAATACAGGCTGGTGATATCGAGACTGTTAATCAAGATATACAACAAGTAGCAACACAATAAGCAACAAGTGCTATGTGCAGCAGGCAATATCACAAAATGCTTTTCAAGAAGCGTTTCAAGAAGAAGAGGAACCTCACCAAGCTGCTGCTACAGCTGCTGGACCTGAAATTCCACCTACTGGCAAAGGTGATCAAGCAGGATTGTTAAGATTACTACAACAACAACCTCCAGAACCAGGACAAGAAGGACAACCTGAAGGTGCAACTACAACAACAACACCTCCTCCAACTTCTGAAGAAGAGGGAACATGATTACAACCTAGTTAGAAAAACAAACACTAGACAAAAGGCTAACAACTTTTCCTGAAAATCTACAAAGAGGACAAACAGCAGAAGCAGGACAAGAGGATACTGGTGATCTACGTACAGGAACAACATTTTTTAGCGATATTTTAGAAACTGAAGAAGCTGGAGCCGCAGCACCTGAGGAAGAACTGAGGAAGAATAATTTCCTAATAAATAAGAAATAAAAGGAAATACTAATCTAAACTCTTTTATTTTTATTTTAAAGATATTATAATTTAGACAATGATACTTTTTTAATAATTTAGCATATTTTCCTTAATCATTTTTTAATTAACAATATAAATAGTTAAAATAAAAATTTAATAAAAGTATATTGGGTTTATGATTGAAATATTATTAGCATCCACTTTCTGGAAGTAATTTCTTTACTTGAAATATTTGATTTATCTACCATTCCTAAAAGGGATCTGTAAAATAGAAGGTTGGAATAATGACTATTTTCATTCTTTCTTTTTTATTAATACAAAAACGATAAACATCAAGATCTATTATATCAAAGAAGTATTAATAAAAATAATTGGAATAGATATATAAATAATATATATAATATATTCCTGTATATCATTATAATAGGTTAAAAATATTCTAAATAAATAAGACTTCTGATATCTAATAATATACCATATCATTATTATTTATTGTAAATCATTTTAGACTCAATTTAATGAACAATTTATCAAAAACAAAAAAAATTCTGTTTTAGAATTCTTTTAATCTTATTTTTATTTAGATGCCTAAAAATATTTTTAAATGAAACAAAGAATATTAGTTTGTATTATATTCATCAAATTATTATAAATTTATTCATTTACGGTTAAAATTTTCTGAATTTATTGCAAATACCTTTGATATTCCACGGAAACAGCTATAAATTTTGATTTTATATATGCAGATAATTCACTACTAAAAAATTAAAACATAGAATCAAAGGTCATCTTAAACTACAATTGAGAAGATATTGATAAAAAAACAATAGGAAGAGCGAATGCATTAACTAACATTAGTGGAGAGATTAAAAAAGGTCTCCAATAACTGATTAGATCGTGTTAATTTTATTAAAAATAGACAATTTCTTTCAAGGGATCATCTATTATCCATTCTTCAGGAGAGTCTTCTATCAATGTCTTTTCATCTTTTTTGCGAATATGATTAATATATTTTTGTGCATAATCTTTTTGTGAAAATACACCTACTAATTGTCTCATCTCTCCAAAATCACTCCAAACCAAATATACGACGGATCCTTTATTTTCAATTACATCTGATGACATTATCTATTATATTATTACTTTTTCTCTATTTATTTACTCTCTCTCGTTTTCATTGTTTTGTTGTATCTTTCCCTAATTTCAAGATATATAATACTTGCCAAGGAACCAATATATATTGCGATACAAATTACCATACTAAAAATAATTCTTGCCTACCATGATAATACTGATAATAAATCCTAATCAATTTTATTAACCTATAAAAATCAATAATCTTTTATTCTATCTACTTTTACTATAATTGCTACAAATAAAGGCAAGGTTTGTCACATTTGGTTCACGGGTGTTATTGTAGCCTCTAACACCCATTTTCATTATCTTTAGAAACAACAGAACCTACACTTTTTAGACAAGATAATTATTAAATAGACTGTTAAAGAACAAAATTTTAAATCAATAGTTATATCTAGTAGTAATATAATAATAATTTAACAATTAAAAGCATCCAATTACAAATGATCCTTTAAATATTAAAACAAAATTCAAACTGAATATAAAAATAAAATATACAATTAAACTTAAAGTATTAATTTAGTTAAAATAATATTATTGGTAAAAAAAATTATTGCCCAAATGGAGAGGGCAATTGTGTACCAACTACTATATCAGAAGGATTAGGATCGACATCATCTGATGGTTCAGCAGTCACATAAAATATTGTATAAGTATATGGGTTTACCATTGTTTGATTCACAGTAAGAGTATTATTATCATCAAATTTGCCTAAACTCAAGTGATAACCTGAACCACCTTTATCTTCAAACCATGCTTCATATACGTCTTCACCTGCAGGAGGTTCAAACATTTTAGCAGTCAAGGTAACTGTTCCATTACGATCTGTTATATCTAATGTACCTTTAGTATCTCCATTGTATTCTTCTCCTCCCATGGCTGGCTCCTTTAATTGTATGTCTACCAGCTGTGCGAAAGATATTTGGGGGAGATGAAGAGAAAGAGAAACCATGGCGCCCAATACGATAAAAAAAGTAAATATATTTTTATTCTTTTTCATATTCTTCATTAAATTATCATAAATATTTACTTTATTAATAACTTTCTTTTATTCTCTAATTTAAGTTATTAATTTCTTAAATCTAGGGTCTTGTAATATTCATATTTCCTTTATTCCTCTATCTTTATTATTTATTCATCTTTTTCTATTGTAAATTTTAGCCATGTTAAAAAGTAAAATCAATTGAATTTGATCGAATTACAGCCTTTTCGTCAAAGGTTTTTATTATTCAGAAGATCTGATATAAATTCATTGGTAACATCTTTTAAATTTATACAAATTAAATAATTCCTGTAATTTGTATTTATATTTTTTATTTACACTTTATTTATGAGTACTATTAAAGTGATCTAGATATTCTTGATCACTATTAAATAATTTATTGCATTTACTGCATAATACTGGTTCACTTGATTTATTTTTATCTACTGTCATTTATTATAATAAATAAATATAAGTTATGAAATATATATGTTAAATCGTATATCTGACAACTTAGAATTTAATATTTTATATTTAATCCTCAAAACATTTGTAATTAATTAATTAAAACCTAATAAAAAATCCATTAAATTAGAATAACTACCAATAATTAAACTTTATTTTTTTCTATGCTAATATAATAGAAAAATAAAAAATAATATATATGTCTATTATTCTAGAATATATATTAAACCAGAATATATATACTTTCAAATAATTGATTAACTTTTGAAAAATGATTATTTTATTCTGATATAAATAATAAATTTATTCTTTTTTGTTTGTATCTCTCAGTTTCTTTTTCTGTGATCTGAAATAATACACTGTCTTCATGAAAACGTTCTACCAAATCCTTTGGAATAATGAATTTATCTTTGTATGTATTATTCATTTCTGTAATTATAGAATTAGAAGTAATATCCTTGATTTCACCAAGGTCAGTATTATCGGTACCTTTGGCTTCTTTTTTAATAAGATTTTCTGACTTTAAAACTCCACCATAATTGTCTCTCATGATAAGTATTGGCCAGTATGGTATTTAGGAAATTTCTACAAAAATAATATAAAAATTATTAGTAATTTTCAATTTTAATTAATTTTGTTACTGTACAATTTCTGTCTTTTCACTCTATAGTATATTTCTTTTTTATCCTTGATTATTATTAATAAATGTTATAGCTAAAAAAATTATAACATTTTAATCTGGTGTCTTTTATATATAATAAATTGATACATTTATTCTTTATTTCAAATTAAAAAAGAAAGACTATAGAAGTTATTCTAAAAAATATAATGCATACAATTTTAAAAAGCTTTTTAACAATAAAATCTTGTATTTTAAAATATTCTTCAATATGTTGTTTTATATGTCTTAATAAGGAGTACCTTTTGCTCGTTGATTTTTGAATGCTTCTATATACCATTCAAACTCTTCAAGAAATTTTAAAACTCGTTTTTCGTAACGTTTATCTCTTAATTCTCCATTATCATCAAATACCTCCTGAACTTTTGATATTGAAAATGATGAAGAAATTGCAGGTGCACCTAGTTCTGCAAATATTAACCTAAGACTTTGTACAGCACTGACTCCGCCATATCCACCAACAGAATAAGATACAATAGCAGAAGGTTTAAAATAATATTCTTCAAGAAAATAATCAAGTGTATTTTTCATCGCTGCAGATGTACTATGATTATATTCAGGAGTTACAGGAATATAACCATCTGCTTCAATAATTTGGTTTCTTAGCTGTGTTAACTTTGTCGATGGATTTGAAAATTCCTTATACATCTTATCGAGTAATGGTAAGTCGAGTTCTAGAGGATCAATGAAATAAACAACATGTCCTCGTTCTTTTAATTTTTCTTCCATCCAACGAGCAACTTTTATACCTTGACGATTTTGTCTTACTGATCCAACAATAACAGCAATTTTAGCCAAATTATCTACCTCCTTTATTATGATGATTTTTACCTTTTTAAATTTTTAAATTAAAGTATGATAATAATGATTCAATTAAAAACTCAAAAAAAGAATTATAAAAAAATTATATAATTATTTTTATAGCTGATTATAGAAAATTAGTATTAGTACTAAATATTTATTTTTATTAATATTCTTTATTTATTTATCTCTCTATTTTGATTAGTTTCCTTATTGAATCTAAATATTTAATATAATATAAAAAAGATCAATTAGAAAATAATTGATGCATAACATGAATAATTTGTTATTATTATATTTTTTAATGGTTTTTTATCCTGAATTGATCTCAGATTAAATATGAGATCGTGAAATGACAGATGTTTTTACTCTCAGGATTTAATAATAAGAAAACCTTAAAGAATAATATAACAAAAAAATGTAATAGAATAATGATAACTTAATAATTATAATAAATGCTTAATTTAATCTCAATTTTTAATTTGATCACCATTTATTCTTTGCAAAATAAATTTTTCTCCACAAAAAGGACAATATTTGAACCCTTTTTTATCATCTCCTAATTTTGTGTGTCCTATGCTATTAACAATAATAAATATAACATTAGGTTCCTTCCTAACTTCAATATGATCATAATCATAATATTCCGGATCTTCTAAATCAATCAAAAAATTTTCTTCTAAATCATTACAACAATAACCAAGTTTATTATATATTATAAAACTTGTATATCCAGCGTGAGTTTCAATACTAGAATTAGTTTTTTCATCTATTACTAATTCAGAAGTCGGCTCTAAATCGTAATATATTTTCATATAGTATTCTCTAAATTAATTGATGAAAATATAGTTAATAAATTCATTTAGATTCTAAAAAACTAATGCCACTACTTTATCTATTAAATATTCCAATGAAGGTTAGATTTTAGATAATGATAATTATATTATTTTTTATCATATTTTATTTGTTTTTGATGTTATAATATAGATATAATGAATATAATCGGGCAATCTACTAGTATTTCACATTCAAACCTATCTTTGCTTTTAACTATAAATGAATTAAAACCATAGAAGATTATAGCATATTATAGATATTTCTTTAGAGCAAGATACAGATAGAATATTATCGATCTTCTGCCGCAATAAAAGATCCGTCTCCTAATTTCTTTCTATTTCCTTTTTGAATTTTATCATTATTTGTTAATGGTTGTGTCATTGTCAAAGCATCGGGTCCTTTTAGTGGAGTTGTTTCTAAATTTTTAAAGGTAGATGAAGATAAAGTAATTCTTTGGACTTTTTCCCTATGTGGAACTATTTTATTTTGTTCTTTTTCTGTTCTAGTAGAAAATGTTGAATTAGTTTTTTTATCTTTTTATTCTTTTTATCCCTATCTAAATATATCTCAGCTTTATCTTATTTCATTAAATATATATTTAATCTGAAAAATTATAGCATAAATGGCCAATAAGTAAAATTGAAAATCTTCTTTTTATTTTTATTATTAACTTTCATACTTCCATTCATGTTATAATATACGATTTCTAAAGAATTATAATTATTAAAAGATATCTGATTCTCAGAAATAAATATTTTGAGATTAAAAGAATAATTGAGATTATTTACTTATCCAAATAGATTTATTCTTGGTAATGGAAATTTTTATAGATCCTCCATTTTCATAATTTGCTAAATTTTTTTCAAATTCTTTATAAAATCCAAGATTAAAGCAAGCTGATGGATCTTGATCTAAATCACAGCGTTTTTTTATTACCGAATACTCCTCTTGAAGTTTCTGTAACCATGATTCTGCTATTTCTGGATTGGCATTCAGGATTGTTTCTACTATATCGGCTGAATAGAGGGCAATTTTATATAAAAGCGGTTTATTAGGAATAATATCATAACCTTTTAAAACCAATCCGTTTGATGGATCGCGCAAATCCATGCTCATATATAAAATTTGAAATTCTAATATTTAAATTGTTATTGTTGCATTAAAATAATAAAAGTATATAATATTTCATAAATTTAATAAATCATTTAAAAAAACTTTAGCTTTTAATATTTTATAATAACTTTTTTTATTACTATTAAATTTAATAATTTAAGAAAAAAAACTATTATAATTACAATAACAATTAAAATTTAAATTATCGAATAAATAATTAATTTGCACGGTATTATCTATGTCAATTGATAATTTTGATCTTAAATTCTAATATAATATCCATTTGATTAGGATTTTTAAGAAAATAGTTGTCAGAAAATAACTTGTTTGTAATATCAATAAGATTAACAATATATCAAACAAAATTAGTAAATTAAATAAAACATATTTGGTTTATATAAATTGAAATTAAGTCTCGAGCAAGATTTATTTCAGTCCAAACGTTTTTAGTAAAGCAGTTAGGTAAAATCATAATTTTATTACTTGAACTATGCTGCTATTATTGTTTAACTAAAACTGCAAATTTTATAAATAATCTATTTAAATATCTTTATATTCAAGAAATGACTTCTATCAAATTGTGCCTTCTAAGAATTCAACCGTCATTTGTAGTACTTGCAATAAAGAAGTAGATGTGACTAATGTACAGAATGGAATTAATTATGATGAGTATTATCTAAGCTGCGGTCATATACAAAATATTAATAAGCAAACGATAGGCGACACTATTAACGAGAAACAATCCACATGTGATATTTGTGGCTTGACAGCTCGTTCAATTCAAGAACTCAATGAACACAAATCTCATGCACATATTAACAAAAAGAAAAACAATAAAAAATCATTTGAACAAAATATTGATCCATTTCCTTAGGAGAATCTAATTACGATTATGTTTTTTTATTTTGTTCTTCTTTTTCTTTTTTCTCGTCATCATTTATAACTTTTGTTTCATGACCTTCTCCAATTGGTAATAGGTTTTCTGGTTGTTTTTCTTCGATCAGTAATTTCTTTTTCTTTTCTTCTTCTTCCTTATTTCTTTTAACGATCTCATCTTCTGCTTTAGACATAATATTATTTTAATGTAATATTGAATAAAAAGGATTTGGCTAATAATGAATAGAAAACCTTCATTGAGATACAAGCAACATCTATCAATATGATATCATAATCTATCACTTTGTTAGTTTATAAGATAAAAAGAGAAATATTTCTTCTATTTTCTAATTTTGTTTTTTTACTATAAGATCCAAGAGATTCTTAAAGTGTTCCGTTTCCAAATAATTCAAAATTTGGTTTGCCATTTTATAGTTAATATCGAGTAAAAGCCCATCTTTAATTCTACTTCCTTGTAATTTTTCTGTTAACTCCTGTAAAATTTTATGATCTTCATTATTTGGATCTTTTGTAGTCATAAACGTCTCTGAAACAAGTTCTAACTGTACTAATTTATTAGACTTATAAGAATACATAGTTGTATCTAAATGGTCACTAGTATATGCTTTATCATAAACAGCAGCAATGAAAGCACAAAAATTACGGATAAATTGTCTTTGAATTGCAGTTAAGTTTACTTCATCTTCTAAAATTAACCATTTCATTAAAGCCATATTTTTGCACATTAGAGGACTATGTATTCTATTTACAATATCTATCCAATTATCGCCTGACATTGATCTAATAGAATAGAAAATGTTATAATTAACTTTATCCAATAACATCAAATATTTTGATTGCTATTAAAGAGAAAATGAATTTTCATCTATTAGTTTATTTTGTAGAAACCTTATAATCGGTTTTTTAGATTTAATATTTTATATTAGTTTGTTTATATAAAATATTCTATTTAGATTCAAACCTAATAATGATCAATAATACATACATAAAATTATTCTTAAAAGAAAATGTTTCTTAAATTGAGATATTTATTATAATTGATAAAATTGAATATATCTTTAAACCATTATTTATTGTTTGGAATAGAGAGTTATTTTTATTAACAGTTATTCTTTATTAGTAATAAGCCAAAGATGATTAGTATAGACAGAATTATATTCATTCAATGTATCTTTATAGTCTTATAATTTCTGAAGAATAATAGTTTTATTTATTGAAGGAAAAAGTTTAGAATTACTAAATAATATTACAATAATATTTTTACTCTAGAATGTTATATGAAAATTATATGATTGATGCTCTCACTTTGCATTCTGATTTAGAAGAGATTATTGATGAAAGTATTAAATCATTTGCAATTGATATTAACAAATCCGATAACCTTAATCTCAATTCTAAACAGATTGACATTTTGTTAGAATCATCATACTTATTAACCAAATTATCTGCCATTACTGATGATATACGATCAGTTGACAAAGGGATTCAAAGACTTCAAAAATTAAAACATAAAGAAAAGAATACAACATTCAATAATATGCTCAAACAACAGATTAATACTTTAAATAGGCTTTTACAACAAATTTAACATCTAAAAATAGAAATACAATGATATCACTAATGAGAAATTCAAAAATATTCAAAATACTCTAGGCTTCTTATCTTTGTGCTTGATTTAAAACCTATACCAGTATAGCTCCAATACGATGTATTGTAAAAATTGCAATAATTTAAATTTAAAAGAAAAAATCAAACATAACGCTATTAGGATAAAAATCATAGTTTAAATTATTATAATTTCATAAAAAAATTAAAAAGTGGATTTACTTTCCAATATCTTGTAGTTTTTCGCCAATACCTCCAATTACATCTTTTGCTCCTTCAGTGACTTTAGAACCAATATCACTGATATTTCCTTGAATTGCTTCACCTGTTTGGTTGGCACCTTGTTGCATGCCTTCACCAGTCTGATTAGCAGATTGACCCATGTCTTGCATAGTTTGATTTGCTCCATCAGTTTGTGCAAATCCAGAAACAGTGAATGTTCCAAGACCAAGTACAGTAGCAATGAGAGTTGGCACTATTAGAAACAATTTATGGTGTATCAATTTGTTATCTTAGAGGTTAAACTTTCTTATAAATATTTATAGTAATATCTTACTAGAAAAAATATGAAACATTATTCAAAAGTATATATATTTTAAATAATGCGTTATTCAAAGAAATAAAAAAAACCGTTTTACATTCATTTAAAAGCACGATGTAAATGATTCAATTCATTTTATATTGTTGTTTTTTATCTTCTGATATTTTATATAAATTGCATGAACAAAACTATCAAGATGTAACAGTGGATACAAATTGTCCATTAAATTTAGTGATTATAACTATTAATAGAAGACTGTTTTACTTAGAATTAAATAGTACTTACTCAATACATACAGAATATATGATTTTTTATAGAAGAATAGGAAACATAGGAAATATTCCACCAAATATGCTAGATTTTGGAATTTCAAGACAATCCATAGCTGAGAGAGTAATACAACAACAGCAGGAATTACTTAAGAATATTAGTATTTCTAATTTGACTCCTCCATTTACTCCTCTTAATATATATGATACTGATTTAATGGTAAAACAAGAACAGGAAAGAAAAATATTGGCTCGAGCAAATAAAATTGAAGATTTTGATAATATAGGATTTAGTAATTTCTAGGATAATTATTTAAATCCTATGTATTTGCATAATTGAAATTATAGTTTTGATATTGGATTGTTTCAACATCCATAATCAAAAAATATTTTTATTGTTCTATTTGTATAGTCAAGAATAAATTTAGAAATAAAAATATCTAATTCATGGAATATTTGAATTTTTATTAGATTTTGTAATAATTAATTTAATATGACTAGTTTAAGTCTCTATTTATTTTGCATCGCTTTGTTTTTTTGATGTAAAGGTATTAATTTTGAAGAAAAAAATACTAACTGTCATTAAAAGGAAGAAATATTTTGATAAGATGAAAGAGAAAGTCGACGTAAAATAGGTTTTCTTAAGATAATTTCAAAATGAAAACTTCCACAAATACTTTTATTAAATAAAAATTTAATTATTCATATCTTTTTTATCTTTTTAATAATCTTTTCAAAAAAGTGTCATTAAACTATTATATTTTGACTGGTAATCTCTTCATATTTATGATTATAATAATAGATTTTTTTTAGTAGTGGCAAGATAATGAATATTTTTTTTTATGCTATTTGTAATAAAATTGATGAAAAAGAAATTTTACATAATACTATATGTTACCATATTATAATAAATCAGTTAGATTACATAAGCGTAATCAAGAATAACATTTGTGATAATATATTTCCCTTCTCATTCTCCAAATTAACCAATTTTAAAATCCTGGCAATATCACTAACCATATCTAATATTATATCCTAATATTCATTCATAAAGGTTAAATACTAAAAAAAAGTAAAATATAACTTTTACAATAATTAAATTTTGTATTGTAAAAAACTAAGAAATTTCATGTTAAAAGAAAAATTGGGGAGTCTTGTTTGAAGGTGAAAATGTATCCATTTGAGTTAGAAATTAGAAAGGAAATAGAATGCTATGATAAAGTTATGGAATCATGGCCTAAGTATCCTAGGATATGGTATAATTTAGTTTCAGAATATAAACAACTTGTTAAGAAACATTAAAGTAGAATTATATTCAACAACAAAAAAAGAAAAAGTATATAAAAATGAAGATATTATGCAAATTTATCAGAGAAACTAATTCATATTATCTACTTTCCGTTTATTTTGATGGCAGTCGTCTAGAATTTTACATACAGCCATATCAATAAAAAATACTAAAAGTCAATTTAAAAGTAACATATATATCTCTTATCGAAGGGGAAATAGAAAACTATGACTATAAATTATCAATATTATTTAGAATGACATTTATAAATAATTAAAATTCTTAAAATTAAGAATAAATTAATTATGATATTCTAAATAGATTGGAGGATATATTTATAATAAAATTTGCTATAAATTACTATTCGCTAAATAAATTTCAGATAGGTAACATTCTTGAACAATATGAATATCAAATTTTACTCTAAATTCTTAAACAAAGAATTTTCTTTATGTATCTAACTTTTTGAGTTTTATTTATCTTCTTTAATTCCTTTAACGTCATCTTATTCATCATCATCATTATAATTGCATCCTCTTCTTCTCTTCAATGATATTTCTATTTTTATCTTAGCTCTTCATTATGTTCTGAATTTTTGATTTTAGTTCTGCGTCAAGTCCTGAAGCAAATTCTTGTGGTGCATCCAGCATATTTGGTATTGCTGCTCCTTCAGGATGTCCATCCAATGTTTCAAGCTGACCACCATCTTTGAAAGGAGATTCTCCTTTAAATATTAAAGATAATCCAGATTGTTCATTTGTCATTGTCCATTGCTGATTATGCAAATTCAATCTTTCCAATTCTTGTACCTCTGGCATTGTAGAAGTATCAACTTTGGGAATGGGTAATGTTTTGTTCCAATCCACTCCTAATGTTTCTAATGCTTTGGCAAATACCTTTTCATGTGCTAGATCTCTTACAATTAAATAAGATACAGTTGCTCTATATGCTTTATTGTCACTCATCTGGTACAATCTACATTTTTGAAGCCTACCTGTTGCTTCTAACATTAAATTATAAAGCATGTTTAAGACTAAATTTCCACTGTCATAAACATAACTTGCAGACCATGGATTGCCAGCAGCATCTACTGGTCTTGAACTTTGTGCGGCAACTAGAAAATGATGTATATTTGGTGTTTCAAGTGCTACAGATAGCGGAAGTTCGGTAGGACTTGCTTGTATTGATGACCCTTCCAATAAAACATTTATTGTATTAGCTACTAATTCAACATGACCCATCTCTTCTGATGCAATTGACCTCAATAGATCTTGATATGGTTTTGCATCTCCTCTAAAATTCATATTCTGAAACAAATATTGCATCATAGTTCTCATTTCTCCAAATTGTCCTCCAAGTCCTTCTTGTAATGCTTGTGCTGCTTTAGGATTAGGCCCATCACTATTGGTAGGAATAGGATTAGGAAGTTTATTTATTGATAGAAACATAAACTACTTTTCTCTATAAATTATATAACACTTATAGTTTGAGGATATCATTTAATATTAAAAAATAACTAGATTGATAAATATTATATTTAAGTTGTTATAAACTTAGGATTCAGTAGTTAAAATATAAAATTCTATTTCATTTATGACACAAATTAGACAAAAATTTTGAATAATCTATTTTTACTAAAAGTTATTTTCAAAAGTTGATATAACAATATCAGCAGAACCTGTTTTAACCATACAAAAAGGATAGGACTCTAACTTTAATAATGAATACGATCAGTATTTACTTAGCTTTGAGGAATATTTAAAACAATAAAAAATATCAAATCCTAGTAATTTCGCTAAAAGAAAAATACAAAAAATATATATAAATAACTAGTAGTGCAAGCAAGACAAAATTAGCAACATATTACTTCTTTTTAATAGCGTTTTTATTATAGCAGTTATATGTTCCTAATTATAGTACATTATTAAATTATAGTTATTGAAAGGATATCATAAAAGATATAGAAAAAGAAAATGTAAAAGATAAGAAAAAAATCTACATTAAATAATGAATGGCAGAATTCTTAGTTATTTTTCCAAATAAATACAAAAATCTATCAAAATATGACTTTATTCTTTATTCTTTATTATCATTTATAATAAAAATTAACTATATTTATTTTATTAAATATTTTCTAAGAAAAAAATATCTTACCATTTAATAATTATAAGAATTAAAGTTGTTGACTGCTGATGAAATTATATCTTTTTACTATAACTATATCGTTTTTTGCGTTATTATCTACAAGTCTAGTATATGGAGAAGAGAATATTAATAACAAAAATAATATTCAACAAAATTCAAACACCACAGCAACAAATAAAGTAATAGGTTACAAATTTGAACCATTTCTTTTACTAGATGGAGAAGATTTTGAGGATATTTCTCAAAATGATAAATTTGTACTACAAAATTTTGCTATTACTGCATGGATTAATACAAATCAATCTTCTTTATTAGAGCCTGCTCATATTGTGAATAAAGGAGGATTTAATACTGATGAAAAAGGAGAAAATATGAATTATGGAATTTGGTTCTCTGTAGATGGAACTATTTCAGGAGGATTTGAAACTGAATCTGGAGAAGATTTTGAAGTAAAGTCTACTGCAAAATATAATGATGGTAAATGGCATTATGTCTTGTTATCATATGATGGTTCTTTATTACGATTAGATATAGATGGACAAAAACAAATATCAACAACCACTAAAAATACAAATGGAGTAATACCTGATACAACAGGAGATCAACCATTAAGAATTGGAGCAAACTCTTTAGACAAAAGCAAATTTTTTACTGGTAATATAGACGAGGTTAGAATTTGGAATAGAGGATTAACAGATCAGGAAATCTCAGAAATTTATACAAATAATGTTTTTGATTCAAACGGACAAATTATTTATTTGGATTTTGGAGGAGATGGTACTACTATTAATAATAATAAATCTTCTGATATTGCTGATAATACAGCAGCAATAGTAAAAGAAGAAGAAGAAGAAGGTAATCTTTCTTCAGAATTGTCAACACAAAAAATAATGGATAAAAAAGAAGGAACCGAACAAGGAGAAGGACCATCCAATGATATTACAAATACGGTTAAAGATTTCAATATTGCAGTTTCAGCAGATTGGGGTTGTGAAGAAGACACTAAAAAAACAGCAGAAAATATTCAAAAGAAGAGTCCTGAACTTGTAATTGCAGCAGGAGATCTAAGTTATGATGAATCTTCAAATTGTTGGTTTGAAATAATAGAACCATTCAAATCAAGGATGAAGATAGCCATGGGAGACCATGAATATAGTGATACTAGTGGTGGTGCAATAGGTATAGTTAATCAATATCTAAAGCCTTTGAATTTAACAAAAACATATTATTCTTTTGATATGAATAATGTACATTTTACCTTCATAGATCCTTATATTGATTATAAGCCTGGTTCTGCTCAGTATCAATTAATTGAAAATGAATTAAAAACTGCTTCTACCAATCCAAAAATAGATTGGACATTTGTTGTAGAATCTATACCCATCTATACTTCGCCTACACAACATCCTGGTAATTCTACAATCAGAGATATTTATCATCCTCTTTTTGAAAAATATGGTGTTGATATTGTTTTTACAAGTGACAATCACAATTATCAGAGGACTTTTCCATTAAAATATAATAGCTATGGCGGTAATTATAGTTCTAATAGTCCTATCATATCAAATAATGACAAAAATAATTATAATGCAGATAATGGAGTAATTTATTTGATCACTGGCACTGCTGGAAGATCTCTTAATGAACTCAAACAACAAGCGCCGTTTGTTGCAAAACAACAAGATAAACATTTTGGATTTATAAATATTGATATAATTGGTAATACTTTAAAAGGAACTTTTTATGCAAATGAAAGTGAATTACCTCGTTATCATTATGTAAATTATCAAGGTAATACAATAATAGATCAATTTACAATTTCAAAGATAAATACACCTAATAATAATGAGTTCAATAAACTTTAAAGATTTGACTAGAATTCCAATATTGTTGTGATAGTATTGATTAGAGCAATTATTTTATAAAATATGTTATAATAATTTTATCACATTATAATTTAATAAACTTTATTGTTATTACAGTAAGTATTATGAATAAAAAATTAGAATAAAAAATATTTAGAATATGTCTTTAGTCATTTATGATACTCTTTATTGCAATGTTACTAGTCGTCATGATATTACATAATACATTCATATGTAACTTTTTTCAGAATGAAGAACATTATGCTAAATATAGTATTTTTGCATATGCTAAATGTTGATAAAAAATATGGATGGCTCTAAATGATAAGGTTTGAAAATTATAATTTTTTATATAGGATACTAATATTTAATTCTTGTAGTTTTTATTAGCATTAGTAAAATATATTATTACCTTATCTTTAATCTCTTTTTTATATAATATTTATTTATCATAATTTTCATTTTATATTCAACAAAAATTAATCATATTTATTTTTTTTTGAGTAATTTATAGTACAATAAGATTGGAATAAAATCTACATGTAATTTCTAAATTCCTTGATTATTATTACTGATATAATTAAAAAAGAAAATGATTACTAAAATTCCAGATTAATATCAATTATAGTTTATTTAACAATTTTAAATTCATCTAATACATCTCCATTATTAGTATAATATCTTCCTAAAAGTACATTTCCTTGGTCAATAACATCGATATTTAAAAACCCATAGTGAGAATCTTGTTGATATACTACAAAAGGCTCTTGATTAGAAAAATCATCAAAGTCTATACCTCCAGTGCCAACTATTATCTGAGACATTCCTTTTAAAGAGACATCATATTCTTTTTTACCTTTCTCTTCAATAATAGGTTCTGATGAATTTATATCATTATAAAATAAAGGATATGTTCTTTGATAATTATGAGCATGTCCACTAAATAGTAAATCTACACCATATTTTTCAAAAAGAGGATGAAAAGCATCTCTTAATTTTTTTATTGGTTCACAAGAGTCGTGATCTCCACAGAGTGAAGAATAATACTGTCTATGACTCATTGCAATAATCCACTTTATAGTTGGATTTTTAGATGCATTTGATAGGTCAGATTTCACAAATTGATATTGTTCTGTATTCTCTAAATCTGAAAAGTCAGGATCTAAACCAGGCATATATGAAGATTCAGAAGACAACATGAGAAAATGGATATTATTATAATCAAATGAATAATATGGTTTATCTAATTCAAATTTTTTCATATGTTGTTCAGATAGATTTTGTGACATCACATCATGATTACCAATTACTGCTTTCATTCTATCAGATATTGGCTTAACTATATCTATCCAACAGTTCATATCCTTTTCATACGATGTATCTCCAAGATTGAAAACAAGTTCAGGGTCATGATTTTGAATTGAATCCACAGTTTTTTCAGTATTTTTAGTACAACCCCAATCCCCGGCTAATGCAAAATTAAAATCAGAGGAATTTATAGAAGCAACAAACTTTTCAGGATGTGCATTATACAATTCAGATTCACCTCCAAATTTGTCAGAAGCATTTCCATCTTGTGAAGATAAAGAAGGATCCCCGTCATACTCTTCTGGATCATAAAACTCCTCTTCAGGTACAACAAAAAATCCATCATCCGTAGAAAGGACAGAATTGATGGAAAATTGTATAAATAATATTATTAATAAAATTAAAAAAGGAAAAATTGGTAATAGAGTAATATACATAGATAATCTTAGAATAGAAAGAGATTCAAACCCCTTTTTGAATATTTGGTTTAATGTTTTTAAAATATTTATATTATTTCACCACAACATTTTTAGGTATGGATATTTTACTTTATCAAAAAATAATAAAAGATAAGCTTAGAAAATTTCTTATACTAAATATTTAGAACAATGGTTAATGAATAACAAATAAAGCCGTTGTATTTTATTGGGAATAATAATTATATGAAAATTGTATTTCTTTGTACCTTTTATATATTTTATATTTGATTTGTTATGTTTAGTAGTAAATTACTATGAAATTCAGTAGAATCATTCAAAAATCTTTATACAATTATTATTTTTATTAATAGCATTTATATTATTTTTTATATTTGATAAATTGCTTATTGTTGTAACTTATAATTGATGATATTCATTGAAAATTTTCAATATAAATAAATTTTTAGAATCTATCTTAAAAAAAATAGATAGGAATATAGATACTATGAAATTACTATTATATGTTTAATATATCGAAAAATATTAAATTATTATTCAGTTTAGACTGTGTAATAATTCTCCCATTTCGTTATGCATTCTAAGTAAATTTAATCCTTTTTCGGTGGTCCTGAATGTTTTAGTCCCATCACGATACTCTATGAGGTTATTTTCTATCAAAACAGAAAGATATTCCTTTAACTGATTGTAACTTAGAAAAGCTTTGTACATAATTTTTGTCTTGGTTGCCCCTCCGTTAGCTGCCTCTAGTATCATTGATACTATTTCTGTTCTGCTTCGGTATTTCATTGAAATTATATAGATGATTTACATATTTTAATCTATTGTCCAAAATAAGGATAAGAAAAATTATAGTAGAAGCATCCTATAGTTAAAATAATATTTGAAATTGCGAGTAAATTATTAAATATAATAAAAAAACTTAGAAAAAGTAGCAAAATACAATCTACCATGACATTAATTCCGTTTTATTTTCAAGAAGGATAATTATTTATTTATAATTTTTATTATTGAATCATATATCTCTGTTAGTAATTCGGAATATCTATCTATATCATATATTGTTTTATCATTTATGAGTTGAAACGGTATTGCTTTTCTTTTTTCATAATCAACTATAACATATTTTAAAAGTTGTCCTGCTTTTAGAAATTTCTTTTCTGATGTAAGCATCTTTATTGCATTATATTCAACTGTATTTCTATTTTCATACTCATTATAGTTTTTAGATAACTGTTTTGTAAAAATTAAATTAGCAAGTGGAACTTTTTTTTCTCTTAAAGATAATAAATATTTTTTATAAATAAATTTGATTTCTGAAAGTCTTTCTCTTAATTCATTTATGTTATTATAGATTGCTAATACTTCTAAAACTTCATGCTGAAAATTTGATAAAAATAGAGGGATATCATTTCTTCTAGTCTCTATCCCTCTTATCTTAAGCGTTCCATCTTCAAATACACCAAAATATTTATTGAATACAGGAATATGGCTGTCTTGTTCAGAAGGTAGAAAGACTATCCATTTATAGATGCCTTCAAACGATATTTCAAATCCAGTTATTTTCTCTATCTTTTTCTTTAACTGGATATAATCATTCTTAGTAGCATTGTCTTTTTTTATCCAAATAGAATCAACAATTCCATGTAGAACTTCAAATCCTTCTTTTTCTGCTATCTTTATTGATTTAAGAAGAATATATCTAGCAAAAGCGCAAACCGCTATATGTGCATCGATTCTTCCAAATTTTGCATTACTAAATCCTAAATATCCAAAAGATGTAACAAGAATCCATTTTAATGCTGACTGTCTTGCATCATATATTTTTTTTAGATCAGGATTAGTAAAACTAGTAGTAATTTTATGCTTCAGATTTTTATATTGTATCCTTTTTCTAAGAACTATTTCTAATGATTTTGGTATCAATCCTCTTTTTCTTTTACATATATGATAGTTTAATTCAGGAACTTTATTATTATTATCAGAATCTAAGTAATAACAACAACAAAAAGAACAACAATTACATAGAATTGTCTCTGCAGAAATATTCTTTTTGTATATTATATTTGGATATAGAGATACAAAATCCAATTCTGCTACTTTTTCATGTAAACCAATTTTAGGTTCTAATATGAGTCCACCTCTATCTGCAATAAAGAGTTCTCTTATTGATTTAATATGTTCGGATATTGTAGGTTTCCATGGTATTAGTATATCATTTTTTGTTGCATTGTATAAATGTAAGCTAGTTAAACATTTTCCTATTGTTGCTCTAGAAACTTCATGCAATGGAAGTCTAGATAATCTTGAAATTTCAATAAGTCCATGAACATCTTGTGTTTCTCTCCAAAGAAATGAAGTACTTGTATCAATATGTAATCTACCATATAGTCTGATATTTGAGGGTTTATAGTATGTTCTGCCATAAGAAAAATATGATATTCCTCTTTTAGTGGCTTGTTTTCTTAATAATGGAATGTCAGAATCTCTATTAAGTGATAATTTTATATTATTTTTTAATGACCTATGAATTAAATAAGGAAAAAGAAATGAATCACCATTTTCTGTTATAATTATATCAGGATTTAATTTTTTAACGATATTTGATAGTTGTAAGATTACTTTTTCTTCATCTGATTCACTTTGAATATCTATTTTTTGTTCTTCTTCTTCATAGGTTGAAACAATAATAATAGTAATTGATTTTAATTTATCAGATAATCTAGGTATCATTCCTTTTTCAAAATTAATTTTTAGATAAATGATTTTGAAATTTGGTACATAATAATTTGTACTTTCTATATTATTATTTTTTTTATCTACAATATCCCAAAATAATCCATATGGTGTTTCTTCAATCTCATATGTCGCACAAGGAAAAATATCATAGTCAAAAAAATAATGCTGTACTGGTAAAAGGTCTACATTGTATAATCTAATGTCTCCAAAGTCGTTCTTTCTTCCAATTCTCTTTTCTATTAGATTAGCAAATTTTATGTTATTTCCTATATATGATGTATATAACTTTAGAACTTGGGATTTATCTTCATCTGTTACTTTCTCATATTTATTTACATATTCAACTCTCTTAATTAAATTATATATCTCTTTATAGTCACCATATAACACTTTTTCTAAATTTGAAATATTGTCATTTGCTAAATAGAAATAGTTATTCCATTTTGTATCTTCTATTTTGATAATGCCATCTTTAGAATCTTTCAGCCAAAAAATCATTTTATTATCTAGATGGTATGAATCAAAAATCCATCCAGTTCTTTTAACTAATTTCTCTAATCACTCCAATTCAATAATAATATTTTTTTGTATTGTTCAAACAATATAGACATTAGTAGAGATTCTGTAGAATAGTCTTCTCCTTTTGCATTTATTGAAGAAGAATGTTTGTAGCAACTTTTTAGCATTTGTTCAAACAATTCTCTATCTTTTTTTCTTAAACAATTAGCATAACTTTTCCAAGTTTCTATCTCTTTTATTAGTATATCTTGATAAGGAAAGAGGCTGCTCATATTGCTGCTTCTGTTACCGTCCTTGTCCTCATTCTCATTTTTCACATTATTCTTTTGTAATTTTTAAAAAAAATTGTAATTATGTAAAATTATAGATATTAGAATAGGATATATTCTAAAGGGATTATTTGAATAAGAACAAGCAGAATTGTATAAACTTGCAATTGAAAACATTTGCTTAAATAATTTTCTTTCATCATTATTTTTATTGTCTAAATATTTTTGATATATTCTCCATTCCATATCAATTGCTATTCTAAAAGATGGAATAGTTCTATCCATCTCATACATCACTATATTATTTCGTATAATTAGTAAAATTTGGTAATACAGATGAAGAAAATATAATAACTATAGAATTTGTAATTCTTTTAATTGATTTTATTCTTTGATTAATTAACCAATCGTTTTCTTCTTTGTTAATTTGTTGATGATAATAATGATGATGATATTCTTTTGAATCTGATATAAATGAATCAGAAATCACTACTATTTTTGATTTGAATTTTTCTATTAATATTGGAAGTTCATAAATTATTTTCTGTGCTAATTGGTATATAGTAAATACTCTAGTTATCAATACACTGTCTAAAACCTTATTTATATCCATTCCATACTTTTTCTTTGCAATATTTATACATCGATAAAAATCAAAGTTATTGTTACTTGTTACAATGATTACGTTTTGAGATTCTATGCCTCCACTCTTCTTTGGTAATAATCCTTTAACAACAATATCACTTATCATATCATCTAAATGTACTAGGCATATCTTATCACCATACTGTAATTCAATAGGTTTATTATTTATGGTAAAAATAAGTTTGTCTATCAAGTAATTGTAGGCAGTAAAAAAATTAACATTAGTACGGTATATTACAGTACTCATACCGTACTGTAAAAGTAAAATTATAAAAACATTTCTATAAAATATTTAATTTATTTATAATAATAATAACATTTATCATAATTTTTTTGTATATGTTATATGCTTAAATATAAATAAATAAAATTATTGAATTAATATTTTTTTTAATGATAAAATTAAAAAATTCTTACTAATCTTGTTATTTATTAGTTATTTAATAAATCATTAATTATTATAATTAATTCTTTATTTTCTATAGGTTTTCTAATAAAAGTGTACACTGGAGTAAACTTGTGTGCAATATCAAATAGGGATTCACTTGCTGTCAGAAAACATATTTTTACTTTAGGATCTTTTTTTCTTATCTTTCTATATAACTGAAACCCATTGATATCTTGCATTTGTATATCTAATATTATTAAATCATAGAAATTATATTTGAATTCATCGAGTGCTAAAATAGGATTATGATAATAATCTACTATAAATCCATTATTTTCTAAAACTACCTTTAGCATTATACAAATATCTAATTCATCATCAACTACCAATATTCGTTTTTTATTATCAGGAGTAATAGTATTTTATTACAACAATTACTATTAATGATTTGTTATTATAACTCGACTTTTTAAAAATTTTAAGATATAATGTTTATTATAGTTGTTTTATATAATTAATTATATATTATTGAATAATTCTAATTCTATATTTTATAATTTAGAATTTATTAATTTGTAATAGCAAAATGAAGAAACTAAAGGGAATTAACAGTAAATGATGGAAAAAGAGCATTTAGAGGTGTAGATCTTAAAACTATAAAGATTTATCGTAAAAAAATGTTTGAATTATGATTTTGATAAATAAAAAAATAAAGATTTTGTTACTAGGTCTAAAAACTAAATATCAATTTTGATAGACTACATAATACTAGGCTTATAGATTAGGAATACAATCAAAGGACTTTATCTAATAAAGAGAAAATATGGGTTTGATATTGTTTATTTGGTTTTAAGGAGACAACGCGGAATCAGATATTGTGGTTGGGGTCAAATAGGTCAACATAGACAATCTGGATCAAGAGGCTATTTGGTTTTAAATAATTTAACAATGAGTTTTTTTATTTAACAATGAGTTTTTTTGAATTCAACCCCAATTGTTAAATAAAATTAGTCAAGGACAAATATTACCAAATAAATAAATCCTTTGAATAATTAGAATCCAATCATAAATAGTATAGGAATCTGACAATAGCTTCTTATAATTATTTATTACTAGACTGTCAAGCCGTAAAAAATCAAAGAAAAATCTTTTTATACAACTTTTTCTTTAAGTCTTTTGATGAATTTTCTATCACTCTTATTAGATATTTTTATGGGCCGATTATTTTTAAAAATGTTATTTTGGCCTTTTGGCTACAAGGATTAAAATCACAAGATTTGCTTTTTTTGCATTAATTGATTAATAGGGATTTATTTTTATATCTATTCTAGTTTTACAATTCGTTTTTTAATAACTAATATAATAAAACTGTTAAACAATTGGTTTTAATGTAATCCTGTAGAAATTTCAATACAAATCTATTTCCTAATACAAATAAGAAATATTAACATATTATATCCTTTAATCAAATGACAGTTGGTACTTGAAGTTAGTCTATATTACTATTTCTCATTATAGAACATTGTTTGATTTTGTTTAGTTAAATTTATTATTGTTTTCTATATCAAAATTAAATTTTTTAATATTAAATGAAAGTCCCTTTTCGTACAAACCTTTAGAAATACTCTTTATTATTCCATCCTCGACCATTCTAATCCTAGTCCTACTTGCTATAACGTCTGAAGGAATATCTATATCAATCTCCACATTTAGTTTTACACGTTTTTTTGATACCATGATTATAATCTTATTATACAAAGAAATGATTTTTCTATTTAGTGTATCTTTTTTAAAAAATTAGTTTGGTCGATTTTAAAAGTTTTTAATCTGCTATTGAAAAAAAGAGTTTTAAAGGGTATTCAATGATTTCATCAAATTTTTCTTGCAATTTTTTATGGTAGTATATGATATATTCACAGGTGAATCTTGCAATACTACAGAATATTGTACAAAATATGGTTTTTTAGCATCGCCTTTTTTTTGGTAATAAAATAATAATAGGTAGATGAATGTCAGAGGCTACAATGACATCCATCCACTCTATCCATGCACAAGAACAATAACAATTACGGGATTGAACTCAGGATGTGCGTTGACATATACGGAGGTTGCATATATTTATAGTAGCAAATAATAGTAAAATCAGGAAAAATAAAAAATTATTGATTTATTTTATTTTTTATATACTTGACAGACTGCACATTTATAATTTGTAAGCATTGTTTACAATACTAGCGCATACTTTAGATATTATCTTCTGAATTTGCTACCTGCACTAGTACTAATGTAATCAAAATAATATAAAAATGATATTTCCTACTCAGGTTAGGTGGAATTCTCTGGAAATTTCAATACAATTTTATTTTTTATTAAGAAAAGAAAATTAGACTATCCAATGATTTACATGCTCTTAGAATAATTATTTAAATCCAATGTGTTCTCGCTTATTAATAGATTATATATATACTAAGAGCTGTAGTATATAATAGAAGGTATAAATGCGGTATTTTGACAATAATGATGTTACTAATCTTTTATACAATGAACATATCATGTTATTATACGAAGATAAGAATAAGCGTAATAATTTTATCATAGATATTATTAATGAAGGATTAAAAAATGGCTGTTTGTGTATATATGCATCTGTAGATATAGACAATTCTAAAAGTATTTCGCTATTAGATAGTTTATCTTCTAAAATAACAAATTATGAAGAAAATATCCAGAATGACAATCTAAAATTTATCAATTTTAAACCTTATTATGAATCTGCACTCAAAGGAGATTTAACACTATTTGAAAAGTTGAAATCGGAATTAGAATATACACTGTATAAGCGTCTTTCTGAGGGAAAAAAGGATAAAATACTAATCTTTGCAGATGCAGCATGTGCTTTATCTGAAAATAGATACTTTAACGAATGCACATATTTGGAACAATGGTGGCAAGATGTTCTTTCAGACTGGATAAGGAATAACAAAGATATTACTGTAGTATGTCCTCATCCCAACTATGTCTTTGATGAAGAATCATTATATGATGTAAAAAATAAAATTAGCAATTCGCATGACGCTACAATTGATATAGAAAATGAATACTCTTTGCAATACTTTTATAATTTAATTTCTAAAAATAGGAGTTTTGATAATTTTGTTAACTATGAACAAATAATCAAGAAGACTATCAAAGAAATAAAGTACAATTTTATGGAAGAACATAAGAATATCATCAATACTTATTATTCAATATTTTCTAAACAATTAGATGATATGATTTATCAGAATTTGAATAATTCAAAGACTGGAGAAGTATATTCTAATACTTGCAGTGAAATAAACCGAAATCTGATGGATAATCAAACTAATACTACCAGAATAATAAATGATATTGTAGATAAAAATATGGATACATTTCTTAAATCAATACAATTTACACATAAATTTTACTTTGATGTTGTCGAAAGTTATTATAATTATATAATGACGATTAAAAAATTATCTGTGAAATAATCTTATTATCTCATTGTAGAATTATTATAAATACTAACAATGTGCTAATTATTTGCATTCAAGGAATCATAAGTTTAACTAGTCAACAAAAATCTATAAAATAAAAATTTAGTTAGAGATTATTGAAGCATTGAGCAAATGTCTGAATTGTAACATCACCATCACGATATGATTCAGATACTTCTGTTTTCCATCCGTCTTCTGTAGGTAGAGCAGAGTCTACAATAGTATTAGAAGGAACAGAAAACTCTCCAGTGTAAGGAAAGGAAATGAAGTAACTTCCACTCAATACTGTATCTCCTTCATTACACCTAGCAATAGATGCGGCTTCGCCATTGATAGCCGTATTATTAAGATTACCAGGCATTATGTAGATATTTGTCGGATTAATTTGATTATGTCCTGATGAACCTTGTTGAGCCATTCCTCTTTCTCCGCCGGCATTATTGTTGTTATCTATACAGCCAATGTCGAATTTGCCATTATTTCTTTCATCATTTCCAAATGAATTTGCTACTGAGAATTCTTCATTTCCTTGAAGACTTACTGCTTCTACGGCAAGAGGATCCCTAATGTCTGAAGTACTCTCTAATTCATTTAATTTTGAATTAATATTATTACATTTTATTTTTTTTATAAAGTCACTATTTTTAGATTTGTAGTTGTTATCATTCGCATATGATGATGATGAATTGTATTCTTCTCCATAATCATTTGCAATATCATTTCCATATTTCACATATACGTTAAACAAGTCATCCTTTATACCGATTGCTTTTGAAAAAATATTATCGCTAGCAAAGGGTAATAACATTACCAATGAACTTAACAAAAATATTACTGACCTGTGCATATTTTTGTTATAAAGAAAAAATATATCTGATCTGCTAAAAACAGTAGAGTAAAATATCATATCAACTAAATTAGATAAAAATATTTCGTTTTTTTGTTACTTTATTTTTTTATTCAAAATAATACTGACCTATGTGACAGATAGAGATTCTTTGAATATAATGTTGTAATAGTTGATTTTTCTAAAATAAATATAATAAGATGAATGTATTTAATACTGCTATGTTAATAAAAAAATAATTGTTACTATTTGTATGGTAACTAATTTACGGGTTCGGTGGTTCTCATAATGCTAGTGTTATGAGTTCGATCTTTCATAATTTTAATGTAAATATAAGAAAAAATGAGCATCTTTAAATTTTAATTGTTTATTTTTATTTATATATATAATTTTTTTATAAAAATATGAACACAGGTGAAAAACCGGTAAAAACCAACTGTCTGCTGAATTCGAATCATGGTGTATTGAATTATGGTGATGCTACAATTTTGCGAGTACATAAACCAAGATTGACAATTTCATTAAGATTATAAGCAAACCCGTTCATATGATAAAATACGACCATGATTGACGCAAGACACTTGGCAATCAGAACAAAATCGATATTCCAGTCAATCAGTCAACGGGAGGCAGCCATAAACATCACACACGTTCCGCTTTCTGCCATCCTCGTCGTCGTCTTCTTGACGCAGCACGCGAGAATAACCATGTCGTCGGAAGGTAGTTCTGATGGAGGGCATCATGGCACAGATTGACTGGTACATCGAAGGATTCGAATTCAGCAATTGTAACTGCGACTACGCATGTCCTTGTCAGTTCGAGTCACGCCGTCCCACGTACGGAGACTGTCGTGGCTTCGCTGCCATTCGCATCGATAATGGCCACTTTGGAGAGGTAGCACTGGATGGCCTCGGCGCTGCCCTTCTCTATGCCTGGCCGGGACCGATCTACGAGGGCAACGGCGAGTGTCAGGCCATCATTGATGAGCGGGCGGACGACAAGCAACGAGACGCTCTTGCTACCGTCTTGTACGGTGGCGAGACCAACGAAGGAGCGACCCACTGGTGGGTTTATCGAAAGATGTCAAGCACAGTCTATCCCCCGCTTTTCAAACACATCGAGTTTGACGTGAATATCGATCGCCGAAAAGCACGCATCGTGATCGCTGACGTGCTTAAGTCCACCGCTCGTCCGATCCGAAGCCCTGCGACGGGGGCTGAGCATCGCGTCCGCATCAACCTCCCGAATGGGATTGAGTTCGACCTCGCTGAGATTGGCAGTGGCACCACTAAGACGATGGCCTCAATCGTTCTTGACCTCAATGACACTTACTGTCATTTCACTGTTCTGCGCCAGTCGGGCAAGGGGGTGGTCCGGTCATGATAGAATCTAAACATGTCCATACCAGGAAGATAAACCAATAGAAAATGAATCGTCCTCTATTACAGTAGGTAATTATAATTAAAGTATTTGATAACCCATAAGTAAATGGTGAAACAAAATTTGAGTAAAGTGAGATAAAGCTAAGTTCCTTTAGATAAACATACTGATGGATGTGACAACTATATACAAGATTATTATTATTATTATTTGTTACCATTTATAGTAACCAATTCACGGGTTCGGTGGAATGATACAGAAATTTCAATACAATCCTATTTTATTGTATTAATATTTATCCAAATTGAGTGTTGGTTTATAACTATAGTTGTTACTACTTTGACAAGGTTATAATAAAATAATTGTTAGAATTTAACT
>DASSVK010000132.1:0-8853 GCA_035706205.1 Nitrososphaeraceae archaeon
TAAAAATAATTAAAGTTATTACTATATATGTACGTGGATTGGATCATTCACAATTTCCTATTCTCTAATATATCCTATATATGAGACATTTAATAAAAATTCATTCATTTTTTTATTCATTATTATATGATAATGAAATTGAGTCTTAATTTTATCAAATTATTTTTTATTCATTTTTTAATTGTCATTAAATTAATTGTAATTATATTCTTTTTATTTGGATTGTGTTAACTAATAAGATAATCTCGGTTAATTTTAAAAATTAATAAAAAAAATTGATTTATAGAATTATTTAAAATTCTATGTTATTATTTTGTTTTCTAATTTTTTAGCCGCCGCCGTCGTCGCCGTCGTCGCCGTCATCGCCGTCATCGCCGTCATCGCCGCCATCGCCGCCATCGCCGCCATCGCCGCCATCGCCGCCATCGCCTCCGGTTATTCCTTCTGTGCCTATACCGCCAGTCATATTGCCGTCGGTCATGTCGCCACCGGTCATTCCTTCTCCGCCCGGCATTCCACCTGTGTCGCCACCTTCGCCTTGTGCTAATACACTAACAAAAGCTGCTGGTATTCCTGCAATTAAAGCAAATGCAAGAATTGATGAGATAATTACTGTATGAATTTTTGAATTCATTAAATTTTTTAGGGAAATAAACTATTTAAATAATTCATAGAATTTATATCTATACAAAACTTCTTTTCTATTTCTCCCAATCGACTATTCAAATATCCATATCGATATTATCGTCATAAAATTCTAAAATTCTTTTGTAGAATAATTACTTTTCTTCATATACTATTGAAAAGTTATTTTATTTGAAATAGATCAATATATAAAATAATATATCGTCGTAAATATATATTACGCATTTATTGTTGTATCATTTCATGATCGCATGTAATTCTTTATTGATTCACTAAATAAGTTTTAAATTTTTGTGAATATGTGAGATAATAGTGAATAAAAGCATAAAGAAAACTTACTATATAAACTTCTACTACTATAATGGCAAATATCATAGTTCATCTAACTATTAGATTAAAAACAATCATTAAAGTTAAATAGATATTTCAAACATTCTTATTGTATAATGGTAAAGTAAAACCAAATTCTGCACCATTTTCTCCATGTCTATAATCATTATTCGCTCCCCATATCTTTCCACCATGAGCTTCCACGATATTTTTTGAAATATATAAACCAAGTCCTGTTCCCTTATCAGATTTTGTTGCAAATTTCTCAAATAGTCGTGGCAATACTTCGGGATCTATTCCTTTTCCTGTATCTTTTATTTTAATACATACAAATTCTTTTTTTTCTTTATCATTATAATAATCATCATTACTATTGTTATTCTTATTATTATTATCTCTTAATTTTTCCATAGTGATTGTAACTATTCCATTTTCAGTAAATTTAAGAGCATTACTTAACAAATTGGAAATTACTTGTTGTATTCTATTTTTATCTGCATAAATAAATATCGGTTGTGCAGGTAATTCTGGATATATTAGCTGAATATTTGTATTTTTATCAGATTTATGTTTTTTGTCTAAATCTATGATATCTTCTTTTTTCTTCTTAGTCGCTAGATCTTCAATTAAACTTACTATTATTTCTCTTAAATCAAACTTGATTTTTTCGAGTTTTAAAGTACCGCTTTCTATTCTTGATACGTCCAAGATATCTTCTGTCAATCTGTACAATTTTTCAGCATTTCTTTTTACTGGTTCTAAATATTTTTGTGTATTTTCTGGAAAAACATCTATCATTTCACAATATCCAACAATAGATTGAGTGGGTGTTCTTAATTCATGGGCTGCAACATTAATGAATTCTTTTTGAATTTTATCATTTTTATTTAATTGCTCATTGGTTACTGTAAGTTCTTGATTTACCTTTGCTAATATTTGTAGCGATTCTTTTAATTCTTCTGTTGTACTTTGAAGTTCATTATTTGTCATTCTAATATTTTCATATAATTCTGTTTGTGTCCAAAGAGTATTAAAAATCGAAACATAAGATAAAACAGTAGATGGAATAGTAGAATATGTTGATGAACCAATTGCCTCCAAAAAATTATCTTTGGAATCATCTTTTAATTCAATAATCAATAATTTTTTTTTATCTACTATTATACATGCAGTATTAATTTCTGATAATGGTTCTATTCTTCTAAATTCAATATTTTCTCTTTGTAAATGTGTTTTTTTTATTCTATTGTAAATACTAATTATAGATTTATTTAAGTAATTGCTAGTAGGAGTTAATATTTTAACTATTAATTTGTTAGAGCCTTCTTCTTTATTACTATATGATATTTTTTTTTCTAAAATATCAAATACACCCATTTTCTGATACCTAAAAAAAGCATTTATTGATGGAAGAATTATTAAGATTTCTGTAGTTGCTGTTTTTAGGTTATTTAGCAAAAGGTGTTGAATTTTATATGGACTTTCAATTAGTTCTGTAAATCCTTCTTGTGTTGTAAGATTTGATCTTATATCATTTATTCTTATTCGAGCATCTAAACTTTGGTTCCAGAGATCTTCAAATACAAATTTATAATATTTTATAAGTGAGGGATTTTGGTTAGAAATCATAAATGGAGTACCGCTATTTATTTTATTAGATGTACGTATAGAAAAATTAAATTTATTATCTGATACTTCAAAATTTAATGGTAAAGTATTATTAGTATGTCTTATATAAACACCTCCTATTTCAAGAAACTTTGAAACTAATTCCATATTTTCCCGAGTTATTTTTATAATGCATCTTAAACCAATAATATTATCTTTTTTGCCTATATTAGCTTTCATCTTATTGTTTTGATCTACTCTTTTGTGTAATATTATTTCCTTCATATTCTCTTTAAATAAGTCGAAATAGTTTTCATAGATTATCTTTAATATTTGTTCTTCAAAATACCAATTCCGTCCAATAGGGTCTTTCAAGCTATACATTATAAAACTATGGAATTGTGTAGTAGAAGTTTCAATAATTCTTGTTTCTATTCTATTTTTTCTTTCTTGTATTTGTTTAGCTCTTTCTTCTACAGTTATACCTTTATTCCATAACTTACTGAATATGTACAATTCTTGTTTTACTACATCTTCCGAATTGCTATACATTAGTTGAGAAGAAGCAGAAAATGGTAATGGGTCTATGTCACAAAAAAATTCATTATCAGTTACTAATAGAATACCATTAATGTTTGGTAAATGTCTAACATCTGCAACTGACATCAAATGCTTACAGTGGGCTATGTTATCTTCAGTAATTTCTGTAATATACCTAAGTTTTATCCCTCGACTTTGAGCATTTTTATGAGCATTCCATATTTGATAGTCATATAGGCATTTTTTTATAAAAGTAGGATTTATACAAATATCTACAAAATTTTTTGCACTAATTATAATTTTATTTATTTTTTCTAATAAATCTTCTGATCCTGTAATTATTTCAATTTTATTATGGAAAGAATTTTTCTCATTCAGAATTAAGTCACCTTCTTTACTTATTAATTATATAGATTGAGGTATTTATATTCAACAATAAGTCATCTGTTATGGAGGGCATCCTTAAATTCATTATAAATATTTTCACCAGTATTCATATTTTTCAGATTTTGATTTTATAATCTAGTTTCGTAGATATGGATAAAACAAGATTAATTTTGAAAACAATTATACTTGATAATAAAGTCTATGAAGTTATAATTTTTATTGGTTAAAGAAGTATAACTATGGCTCATTAAGATACATAATAGAAATAACTAAGAACCATTGGAAAATTAAAACTAATAGAAAAAGAAGACAATAATTTAAAATTTATAAAAAATATTTGAAGAATTAGGCGTGATTTTAGGTTAAACTTAAGATAACTGAAAAGTATTTGTAGAATTGTTATAAATAGAAGTTACATTATTTCATGTTATTTATAAGATAGAAATATTGTTCTAATTCATTTTTAACAACAGCTATAAAAATATTATTATAAATTCGATAGATAGAAAAGCGATTAGAAAATCAAAAACTATTTTACAATATAAAATACAATCAATAATATATATTATAATTTAAAGTATCGCCTATTTTGTATTTATTTAAATTAAAATCACAGATATAGTTTTTATAAAATTATTTTAATTTGGATATGGTATAATGATCAATTATTTCTAAAAAAGAGTCTTTACTTTTACTTTTATCATTCTTACATGATGACATGTCAAATATTGTAAAATCTCCTTCTTCTAAATCTTTTTCTTTTAATTTTTCTTCTTTACATTTGTATCCTATATCATAATATTTTGCATCTAACTCTTTTCCATTAATCTCAATACTAAGGAATCCAAATCCATTATGCTGTTTTACTACATAATCAGGCTGATTTAAAAATATGTGACTGCTTCTGCCTCCTAGACCTACAACTGAGAAAATTGAGCCTTCTGGATTAAAAAAATTATTATTTGTTGTTATACTATTTGATTCATCTACAATGGGTTTGCTAATATTATGAGGATTAAATTGAAGAGGTAAAGTTCTATCATATAGATGATTATGACCTTGTAATACTATATCAACTCCATATTTATCAAATACAGGTTGATATTTTTCTCTCATAATATATTCCTGAATATGGCTTGTAAGTGAAGAATATAATGGCTTGTGAAACATAACAATAATCCAATCAATAGATGAGTTATTATTAGCCTTCTCTAGATCATTTACAACAAATTGATATTGTTCTGTATGTAGTGGAATATCTTCAACAATCACTTCCTCATTTATTAAATGATATGGAGGTATTTCGGCTGCCTTTATATTATATTTGGCTAATAAATCTTTAAGTGTTATAGAATAATATTTTGAATTTGGTTTATTAATTTGATCATCTTTATTTTTATCATCTTTCTCTTTCTCTTCCTTCTCTTCTTCCTCTAGTATTTTAAAAACATTAAGTGAAAATTCCAATTGTGTATCTAATACTAAAAAGTGTACATTTCCATAATCAAATGAATAATATGAATTTGGTAAATTATAATGCTTTAACAATGAATTTTTCAATTCTTTAGAACCCCCTTTTAATTTTTCTTCCTCATCCTCATGATTTCCAATCGCAATTTTAGTCTTTGAATCTAATGCTTTAGTCATATTATACCAGCAATTCATACTAGGTTCATAGGATAAATCTCCTAATACCAAGAAAATATCTGGCTTTTGAAATTCAATTTGTTTAATGTTATCTTGTGCTACAGGTCCACAACCAAAATCACCTGCAGCAACAATTTTTATTTTTTGTTCATTTATAGTTTGATTTTGATTAAAAGAAGTATTATTATCACTTATATTAATGAAATTTTTCTTGACATTATTAGTAAGACTACTTTCGTTTGTAGACTCAAAAGATTTATTATTATTTGCAGCTAAAGCATCAGAAAAAGTTAAAGTTTGTAAACAAACAAGAAATAATAAAACACTAATAAAAATAAAAGGATGTTTAAAAAATTTGCACCATGTAAATTCTAAAAGCATCTTATTATTTTTTGAAATGTAGTTAAAAAACTTTATTTAGTTTCTCTATTGATAAAATATTTTAACATTGTTATCAAGACTTGTATAAGCATAATATATTATATGAATTCTATCAATTAATTTACATTAATATTATTACACAGATATAAAATAATCAAAATATGAATTTTAGATTAGTATATTTTTGCTATATTGTCAGTAGAGTTGAAGAGTCATAATTTCAATGTTCAATATCACTAATAGAATTTAAATTGATGATATCATATTTAAAATCAGATACAAATTTGGAAAAACCATAGTCACTCTAAAGAGCAAATTCAGAGGTTGGGACATTTTTGCCTCTAATTCGATTTAAATTTAATATAATAAAAATAAGTTTTACATTCAACTTCTCTTTTTCTTTCATTTGTTTTATACTTGATGCAATTTTTATAGTATAACTAAAAAATAGAAATTTTAGAAACATATTTTCTATAGCAGATCTAATTAGTACCCTTCCATTTTCTCAAATGACCAGTATTGGTATCAAGATAGACATGCCATTTTTCCACTTTTTGTTTTTTCCAACTTCTTATTTCTACTTCCTTTTCATTGTTAGATTCTAATAATTTAGGATCTAGTTCTCCTATCTTTTTCAAAGATCTATTAGAAAGGTCATCTACTGATTTTGCCTCAGAATTATTAGCCATTTCTACTCTACCACCTCATAAAAGACTATTTTACCATCTGCTAATTTCTCTATAGCATAAACGTCTCCTTCATATTCTACTCGATAGAATTTTTGTTCCTCAAGATGATTAACATCAATATCAATGACGTCCCTTGCTTTTTCTTTCATTACCTGAACTTCAGAAGAGTTTACAAGATCTACTTTTTTCTCGGACACACTCTACTATTGATAATAATTTATTTAAAAGTTGGAAATAATTTATTGGTAAAAGAAGAAAGCAATAGTCTAATATCAATGTCTAAACTATACTCATTATTAAGAATTAGACTATGGCTTTGTTATAACTATTTTATCTGGTATAGATTGCATTTAAATATATAATAAAATAATTAATAGTTTGATTTAATGTCACCTTCATTGCCTATTTATTATTCTAAAAGAATATATTTATATTATATAAAAAAATTTTAGATAAAGTTGTTCCTAAAGTCTAATGATGAATAAATACATTATCATTCCTTGGTCAAATGAGATTTATGATAATAATGGAGTTTTGAGTAGCAATAAAAAAGATTGAATAATAGTTGATTTTAAAAAAAATTAAGTTGTATCTATTTTCCTAAATCTTGTAATTTATCGCCTATATTTCCAGCCAAGTCTTTTGCTCCCTCAGTGATTTTAGAGCCAACTTCCCTAGTTATTTGTTTAACATCTTGTCCAGTTTGATTGGCAGATTGAATTGCACTTTCCATAGTTTGGTTAGCAGATTGTTCAGCATCTTGTTGCATGGTTTGATTTGCTCCTTGTTCTCCTCCTTTTTCACCTTGTGCATAAACATTAACAAAATTTGTTGATATTCCTGTTGCAATTAAAGTAAATGCAAGAATGGATTTAATAACTATTGTTGAATGGATTTTTGATTCCATATCATTGTTAGTTAAATATAACTACTATTAAAAGCCATAGTCTATTACTACTGCTACTACAATAATGAAAAATTTTTAACGAGAAGCAGTAGCAGTACGAGGCTAGGTTTTGTGACACCGTTCGATATGTTTCTATTACTATAATGTATATATTAAAATATTTAATAATTTAAGATAAAATAAATTATTTTAAAGGCAAATTATGAGTGAATCTATTATGATTATGATAAATTGGTCAAGTGAGATCTGTGGCAATAACAGAATAAAGTAATTGATAGAATTATACACTTTTTTCTTGTCATTTATTGTTGTTGTGATTCGATAAGAGCAAACAATATTCACCATTTAGTAATATTAATTTAAATTATATTTAAAATACTAATGATTCCTCAAGATTTTTTGATGATAAAATTGTAAAAGTTGATACTTAAAAAATAAATTTAGTAATATAAGTATATAGAAATACTTTATATATCATGAAAAGGATCTATTTGAAAAACTAAATTAGATGAACTCGAGAAAAGTAATTACCTTTAGGAGTTGAATAGTCAGGGTTTCAATGTTCAATCTATAATTGAGAGAAAACGATAAGATAAAAGAACATGCATTGGCTCACCTGATCAGTTATCAATTTTGAGTGAAAGAATATAACAACGAAAATTACTATTTATTCAGGTTCATCTTTTTATAGTAGGGTTCATCTACATATTGAGACAGCTAATCGGGAATAGAATCGTCCATGTATTAGAGGTTATACTTTATAGTATTTAGCTTTTATTATTAGAAACTTATTTTAAAATTATTTTGAAAATTGGTATTGAAAAATAATATCCATAAAATAAGAGAAAAGTATTCTCAAAGATATTGGCCAAGTCCACTCCTAGTATAAGAAAGAGGATTTAATTTCATTAGTTCTAATAATAGTTTTTTATTTTTCATTTCTTTCTTTGAATATAAGGAAATAACTGTGAAGGTTATCTGTCCAATCCTTTAACATCTTTAAACTTTGTTGTACATTTAACAATGATATGAGTTATTCGGACGAGAAAAATAGCCAAGATGATAACGAAAATTTAGAGTCTGCACAAAAAAATCAGAAAAAAGTAGGAGCGGCAGCATCAGATCCTTCAACCACTGGTCCCGCAGAAACCTTGAGAGAAGAAGCTGCACAAAATACTGGTGAGGATGAGTCTAAAGAACCAGCCTAAATTTTAAATCTTTTTTTTTAAAATTATAAATAAATAGTAATTGATTCAATAATTTTCGGTGTTAAAGATAGATAACAGCAATTTGTAAAAATTAAATAATCAATATGGAGAAATATATTATTCTTATATTTTCTCTTGGCAAAAAGAGATTGAAAAATAGATGGGAAAATGTAATCAAAAGTAAAAAAATGTTTTAAATCTAAATTTGATAAAGACATCTGAAAAAATAATTGAAAAAAGAGAAAAAGTAATGGAACAAAATATATTAGAAACAATCATGCCTTCTTTCCCCCCAATAAACTTTTTTTTATTTATTCATAATATTGTAATGCTATCAATAATTATTTAAATCCGGTATATATTGTAATTCACTTTGCATTATTCATAGTAAATATTGTTACTAGAATATAAAGCCATAGCCCTCTAGATACTAATAAACCTGCCTAGTGTAACTAGATATAGAAGGCTATGATATTAAGACTTGTGGTAACAGTATAACAAATATCAAAAC
>DASSVK010000133.1:0-46218 GCA_035706205.1 Nitrososphaeraceae archaeon
TAGTACTAGTCTTAGACATTCAGATGAATCATTAAAATTGATAGACAATGTCATGACTAAAAATATGGATACATTTATCAAATCAATAGAACTTACACAAAGATTCTATAAAGATGTAATCGAGAGTTATCTTAATTGTATAAAAAAGTAGATCAGCAAAATAATTTCATCAATATTTTTTGAATAGAAGGTCTTTGCGAATTAGTAATTAAAATTATGAAGGAAAAAGAGAAATTCTGATTATTGTAGTTGATTTATAATATTATTAGTATTTTTACTAACAAAACTAATAATAGTAGCCATAGCCTCAATGAATACCACTTCTAAATAGAAGGTTATGTCCCCCGTGATTTTTGCTTGTCATCTATTTTGGTTGCTTGTTATATTCATATCACTATTAAGATATTTAAAAAATTGTGGAAAATTTAATTAATTTATTAGTAAAAAAACAAGTTATAGCCCTCTCTCTTCTCTCCACACTACTATTGAATACCACTTCTATATAGGAGAGAGGAGAGAAAAGAGAAGAAGACTATGACTCTTGACTTGTCTTTTGTTTGACTTTGGTTAGGTTTTTTTGTTTGCCTAATTCTTTGTGATTGAAGGTAAAAACTAGTAAGAATTGATTTATTTATTGATTGCTTGATCTCATTGTTTATTTTGAATACTTGTTTTTGTTTTTAGTCTAATATCGCTAGAGTAATAGATTAATTAATTAATTCATTTTGCATTATACATAATAAAAGTAACAAAGTAAAATATTGTATTAAAAGCCATAGTCTACTAATTTGACAGAGGTGACAAACAGAAATAGTAGACTATGACAAGAGGCTATGTTGTATTTCCTTGCTATGTAAGAACTTGTTGTACTATGAATTATTTATTATTTGATTAACCTTGTTAATTAACAAAATTCTTTTTCTTCAAAGATATTAAAAGCCATAACCCTCTATTATTGGTTAGGAGCAAATTAGAAGGCTATGGCGAAGGTTTGTGTGTCTGTGTTTGCAGATAGGTCTTATTGGTTCTTAACGCAGTTAGCGAAATCGATTATGTAAGTGTAAAAACATCTTATTTTCATACTATTTAATACTTAATTTTTTTAGTAAGATTTGATCTATATAGATGAATATCATTTACTAGAGTAATAGATTTATTAAGTAAATAAAGCCATAGTCTATTACTATTTCCTATTAACTGTTATATAATATACCTTCAAATTTCTTTTTGATGTACAAGAAAACATTATTTAAGCAAAAGTTATTAGTGTCTACATTAGTAATTGTAGTTGTTTCTTCTCTCATGATAGTTCTTGCTACCAATCCTATACAACATGCATATTCAATAAATCCAACAAACCCTACTGATGATGTAATTAAAGGCTCTATTTCCAGTATTTCTAATGATCCTTCTAATTCATCAATAGCATGGATTACTACCGGTGTTTATAAAATGGAAAATGTCAAAACATCTCCAACATTTAATTCTACTTTCTATATGATAAAAACTGATGGAACAGGTAAACACACTCATTCTATATATGACTTCAAGTTGAATGCAGATCCTATAATAAATACTAGTAATAATTCTACTATATTTAATGGCACTTCTACAATAACCATGAAAGAAGGATCAGTGAATGATGTTCCAACACAGATTACCTTATTAGGAAATAGTGTTATCAGTATATTACTGGAACCAACTAAGGTCAATAATCATTTTGGTAGTGGTGGTCCTATCTATGGCAATCAGCATTTGATTTGTGTAGAAGTTCCGAGTTATTGCAAATAATAAGTTGGTATTTACATCTCATATATCATAAGGATGTAGAAAAAATATTTAAAAATCAGTGAACAATGTTAATTGCTGGTACTACAGAGAAAATGATAAGATAAAATAAGAAGATGCATTGGCTCATCTATATCTGATCAGTTACTAGTTTTAAGTGTAAGAATACAACAATTAGAAAGAAAACAGATCCTATTAATAATCTATAATATTATATTATTAAAAATAAGTTTATAGATATATTAATTTTTGACATAATATTTTTGGCTCATAATGTGGTAACAAAACATAAGAATATTCTTTAACAAAATCATTTTACTTTTATTCATAATATCATCATTTTGACATCAAAAAGAGTAAATTTTAGATATTCGAAATCTGATTTTTAGTAAACAACCGAATCATCTAGTGCTCGAAGTATTAGATAATCTGCTATTACATTAACCCCATCAATGGTATTGACAAACTCATTACAATCTGTTTTTATAGATAATTTATCTTTAGATTGCATCTCTTCACAAATATCTATCCTTTTTTCTATTGCTTCATTATAATATCCTAATGTGTTTTGTTCAAATTGAGATTTCATTACTGTTTATTTAATATAATAATTTTTCTCTGATTATTCTAGAGTGCACATTTCTTATATTTTTCTTTGATTAGGAATTTTGATATTATTGGTTTATATCTGTCTCAAGATGATAATTTTGAACAATTTTTTGTTATAGAATCTATTCTTCGATACAAAATTACAGTTTCATATTCTTCTTGTTTTTCTTCTTGTGCTTCTTTTGATATTGAGGCTAGTTCTCTGTATGTCAAATGTGTTTTTCTTGAGTAATCTTTGCTTATCTCATTTTTATTGCTTTTGTATAAACCCCCAAGATAAGCGCGGGGAGTGGGATTTGAACCCACGAGTTCTTTCGAACATGGGATTAGCAATCCCACGCCCTACCAGGCTAGGCGACCCCCGCTCAAAGACATTAAGAATATATTTCTTTTAAAAAAAAGACATATTAATTTATTATCTTTCCCATAAACCATTTTTAAAGATATATGTATTGACAAAATTATTCTCAATGCTTTTTGCTTGATAAGGAACCCATTTAGAAAAAGATTCGTCATAAAAATAAATAACCTCGAAAGTATTAGGTGGTAAAGAACATAATTGTATAGATACTATATCTACAAGATATTCTACTTTCTCTATGGCAATCTCAAACGAACGAATTGAGCTACTCATTAGAGAAAAAATAATATCAAAATCTCTTTGATTTGTAATACCTTTAAATCTAAATATAGATATAACTGGTTTTTTACCTCGTCTATGTTTTATTTCTTTTATTATATTTTTAATAGAATTCCAATATTCAATTGAAATGGTCTGAAAAAGGTAATTATCAAATTTAACCGGAAAGATTATCTCAATAAATGTAGTTGAATAATCAGTAATTGAAAGAAAATTTGGAAGTTGGCTTTCCATATCATCAAATGATAATTTTTCTTCTATAACATAGAATATTTTCATTAAAAGAGTATAGATTATTTCTTGCTCTCTAATTGAAAGATCATAAAAACGAAAATATACTGAGGAATCCAAGAAATATAATTATTAATTGAATAAGACAAAATTTATAGTTTCGTATCTAAAAGTTTAAAATAGATAGGAGAGTTAGGATAATTTTTTTAATATTCATATAAAGAAAACCTTTTTTATCATCATATTTTTACAGTAGAAACAAAAAAATAAAATGATAGTTGATGATGATATTTCAATTAAAATTGGCTAGCAGTAGTAACTATCATATCATTTAGTTGTTTATGTATTGATAAATAATGAGTACCTTTTGATGTCGTTTTATAAGTTTGTGTGTGAGAGTTATATTCAAGTAGCTCTTTTTCTAGTAATAAGGCAAGATATTCTTTCAACTGCGAATAAGATAAGAATGCACTATACATAATTTTGGTTGCTGTAATCCCATTATTGTTTCTGCTATTTGCTACCGATTCTAGTATGAAAGCTATGATTTCATTTCTGCTTCTATTCTTCATGGTTTATTAATATTTTTATTGCTATGTTAAGATTAAGAAAGAATTAATTTAAAAAAATGGATAGAATATGGATTTTTGAAATTCTTCAAGAAGTATATGTGATATAATAGCCAGTATTGAAGATATTAAAGTATTATAGTAAATTTTTTTATATTTAATTAAAATAAGAAATTAAATTATACTATTATAATACATTACATTATATTTATAAGAAATATAACATATATTCATTTATTTTTATAAATAATTAGAACAATATTTTAAGTTGCATTTGACTATAGCTATTGATGTTTATTCTTATCTTTTTTATTTGTATTAATAGTATCATCTATAGAAAATGATAAATTTGCAACATTTGATTTTGACCCATTATATATCACGTTTACTTCCAGCAATACAGTTCCATAAGATTGGATTTTTGGATTAATTGTCCAAGAATAATTATATAACTTATTACTAGTAATATTAAGAGAAAATAATTCTGCCATTCCTGATAAATATATAATATTGCCTTCTATTCTAACATCAATAGTTTTATTATTATTAGAAATATTTCTTAAAAAAAAACCTATTGTCTGTTTATCATCACTATGAATAACTTTTTTTTCTAGTTGGATATCTAATAAAAGATTTGAATTAATTTGCAAAACTTCTGTTAATTCTGCTTTTGATTCTAGTGTCATTAAAAGAGAAGTAACTACTACTAAAGTTATAGGATATATAATCCATAAAGAAATCAATATATCTAATTAGTTAAAATAATGATGCTATAAATCTTAGTATGTACAAATATTAATTACATCAATATAATATCTTGGAAATATTTATTGATTTTATTACTATTTTATATTTATATTATTATTATCTAGAGTTAAAGTTGTTGGCAACAAAGCAGGATGAGTTATAATATCAAGAAAGAACATATTTTCATTTTGCATTTCTACAAATAAAATTACTGAACTTTTTTTCTGTAATAATCTCTTATTTGTAAAAGTTTTAATCCATTCTTTTTTTTTTCTATATCGTATCATACTAGTGACTAAAATTGGTATCTCTAAAGAGTGACACAATTTTAATAATATCATTAAAAAATTTGAAAGAGTATGTTGAATATTAGAAATTCCTTTTAATGACTCCATATCAATTTTTTTGTAATATAGATTATAAAAACTATTTAAGGAATCAATTATTAATAATGAAGAATTGGAAATATCAGAAAGCATTTTGTTTATTGATGATTCCAATTCTCCTTCACTTGGTGTAAATAAGAATATATTATTTAAAGAATAATTTTTTATTAAATTTGATCTAATATAAGCAGTATAAGTTGTATCAAAATCGAGATAAGTTGTTTTTCCAAAATAAGAGGTAATTGTTGAGGTAAAACAAAGTTTTGCATAGGGATTATAAAATAACAATGTGTTTAATCCATCAATAATTAAAAGATTAGATATGATATTATGCAATATATACATGATTAAAATATGTTAAATATATAAAATATAATATTGTTAGACAATATTGAACAACAAATTATTAAGGATTTTCCAATTACTTTGAAAAAAATTTATCTAAATAGTGGTTCAATTGCTCCTTTATCTGTTCCCTCTATAAAGTCTATTACAGATTTCCTCATAAAATATTCAGAACAGGGACCCGATTCTGAAGATATATCGATGTATATGGAAAAGATGATAGAAGAAAGCAGATTAAGGATAAAGCATTTGATAAATTGTAATTCAATAGAAGTCAGTTTTACACAAAGCACTACGCAAGGATTAAATTTAGTTGCAAATAGCATAGATTGGAAAAAAGGAGACATAATAATTCTTAGGGGAGGAAGACATGAACATTATGCAAATTATTTTCCATGGCTATATGTAGCTAAAAGGAAAAAGCTAAAAATAAAGATATTAAAGATAGATCAAAATGGATTTTTTGACATAGATGAATTAGAGGCATTATCTAGATTAAGAGAATCCAAATTATTAGTTTTGAGTCATGTATTGTATAATAATGGCTCCATAATGCCTGTAGAAGAGGCAGGAAGAATTGCAAAAGAAAATAATTTACTTTATTGTATTGATTCGGCTCAGTCAGCTGGTTCTATAAATGTAGATGTTAAAAAAATTGAATGTGATTTCATGGCATTCCCTAGTTTTAAATGGATTTGTGGTCCGTTAGGGATAGGAATATTTTATTGTAGTGAAAAATCTAAAGATAATTTAATTCCAGATAGTATAGGTGGAGAATCTGGAAAGATTATTTCAGATAATTCTGTGGTTCATAAGGACATCCCACAAAAATTTGAAACAGGATTTCGTAACTATCCCGGACTTGCAGGTTTAGAATCATCTATTAGATATATCTTACGAATGGGGATGCCTAAAATTATATCAAAGAATTTGAAAACTTCATCAATTTTAAGAAATGAGTTATTGAAAATAGATGGTATTGATATTCATGGAATAGATGATGAAAAACTACGCAATTCAATAGTTTCTTTTTCAAGTTCAAAAATGGAATCTAATTTATTAAAGGAAAAACTTGAAAAAGAAGGAGTTATAATGGCTGAACGAGATTTACTAAATGGAAAAAAAATAGTCAGAGCATCTCCACACTTTTTCAATAATGAGGAAGAAATAATGAAAATAATTAGAATAATAAAAAATATTTTACAGCAGATGTGATTGTTAATTTATATCTTTATCTCCTTGACCTTCAATTACCATCATAGTCAAGGTTGATCTCACTTTATCTATTCTTCTAACGTTCCAAGTTACAACTTCGCGCAATTTATCCATTGAATCCGAACGAATTCTAACTATAATATCATAAACACCAAAGACACCACTTACTTCAACAACTTCTGGTAATTTTTTTAATTCCTTAATTATATCATCTTCAGATCCGAGATCACAATTTATTAAAACATATGCAGTAGGCATTAGAAGATATTATAATATTCATCTATTAATCCTTTTAGTTTAAATATAGATAAATATTAAATGACTATTATCAATTAGTATCTAATTTTAAAATAAGATAGTAAACATAAGAGAATTTTGATTGATCGCAACAAATTTAATTATTAATTTTACTACAAGTTAAATATTATTGTTAAAGATAGATGGTTCTTTTGGAGAAGGAGGTGGACAAATACTTAGATCTACTATATCACTATCGGTACTTTTGCAAAAACCAGTGGAAATATACAATATTAGATCAAATAGACCAAAAAGTGGATTGCGAGCTCAACATATTCATACAATAAAAATACTTGCAGATATATTTAATGCTAAAGTTGAAAATCTCATTCTTGGAAGTCAATTCTTACGATTTATACCTAATAAAGCTAATAAATATTTCGAAGATAATTCCCAGGCAATTAAAGTCGATATAGGTACTGCTGGGAGCATATCTATGGTATTACAAGCATTAATTCCATCTATAGCTTTATCTAAAAAATTTATTGATATACAAATTATTGGTGGAACAGATGTTAGAATGAGTCCTACAATTGATTATTTGAGGTATGTAGTTTTGGAAGCTTATAAAATTATTGGAATAAACTTCAATGTTGATGTATTAAGAAGAGGATATTATCCAAAGGGAGGGGGAATTGTTAATGCAAAAATTTTTCCCTGTAAAAACTTAGATTTAATTGATCTTACAGATAATAAAAGAATTGATCCAAAAATTATAGGAATTTGTTCTAATTTGCCACACCATGTATTAGATCGCCAAATATCTTCAGCTATATTAACATTAGAAAGAAATGAGCTAATCTGTAACAACTGTGTGGCAGCTATTGAAAATGCTATTTCACCAGGAACATCTATTTTGGTTTATTCTAAATCAGACTTTGGACCTTATATTGGAGGAGATTCAATAGGAGAAATAAAGAAATCTGCTGAATATGTTGGAAAAGAAGCAGCAATTAAGTTTCTAAAAAATTACAATAAAAAGGTTTGTATTGATCAGTATCTTGCAGATATGTTAGTAATACCTGCAAGTTTAGCAAATGGTAAATCAAGATATTTGATAGGCGAAGTTACTGAACATTTAAAGACAAATCTGTATGTTGTAAGCAAAATTGTCGGATGTAAATATAGTATTGTATCATACGACGAAAATTATATTGTCAATATTGAAGGAAATCCATGTATAAATAATTAAATTCAAAGAAAATTCAGTATTATCTAAAATTAAATAATAATTGTCATAGCTATTATTCGTTTCCTAAAGTTATAATAAATTAATATAGATAGAAGCTTTATAATTAGTATTGAAAAAAGATTCAGGAAAAATAATTGATCGATGTTTTATTTGCGGTTGTACTGAACATAAATTTATTGGATGTATAAAGCACTGGAAAAACCATAAAAAAAATACCGAACAAAGATGTCAGGAAAAATAACTTTTGATTATCGATATAAACAAATTTTTTTGAAATTATGAAATTTTCATTAATGAAAGATTATAAGATTTAGACTAATGATAAATTAAAATATTTAGCTTAAATTAGATTATAAATAGTAGTTAAAAATCAATTTTGAAGATGGATATATATTCAAGTTATTTTAATTCATACATTGCAACAGATAATTTAAAAACTAAATTATCATCAGTCAAATTAGCAATTGGTAAAAAATATTCTTGAGTCTCTTTTTTGAATCGCTGTATCTTGTCTTTGTGAATAGAACTCTTTAAAATTCGTATACTATCTAATCTATTTGCTAGTATAAGATATCTTACAAATTTGGAACTTTTTAAAACTAGCTTACAGTATTCATTGGATTCCATATTCTTTGTATTAAATTTAGTTGTAGAGAAAATTAGATTTAGTGCTTTATCTCCGATTGTCTTTTTAAGAAGATCCACCTCAAATGGATTTGTATATATCTTTTCAAAGGCATCATGAAGAATAGCAGCAATTATAACATCTTTATCTTTTATTTTTAATTCACTAGCAAGAATCAGTGCAACTCTGAGAGTATGGTTAATGTATGGTTCCGATCTTATGTTATCATAGAATTTTCCTCTATGAATAACATATGCAATACTAAATGCTCTAGTTATTGCTACAACATCCTCAACTGAGTCTTCAAATAACTTTAGTAATTTAATAAAATTTAATTTAGTAGAATCATACATACGCGATTTCATCATAAGATACACCAGCTACAAATGTACCTAATATATAAGATTAGCAATCATTCTGAAGACAATACGATATTTATAATTTATATCTTAATTTAATTTGTAAAAATTAACAAATTTGATCATATAATAAAAAATAATTGGATAAAGTAAATGATGATTACTATATGCAGATATCATCATATTAGTGTAATATTAATTTGAATTAGTTCCCGGTTGAGTTTGCTCTGTTGGACTTTCTGTTGGACTTTCTGTTGGACTTTGTGAAATATTTTCTGATGGTTTTTGTAGTTCATTAATTTCAGTTATTTTTCTTTTTGTAGTTGCTTTCTTTGCTGGTGTTGTTGTTTTTCTTTTTGTAGTTGCTTTCTTTGCTGGTGTTGTTGTTGTTATTTTTCTTTTTGTAGTTGCTTTCTTTGCTGGTGTTGTTGTTGTTTTCTTTGTACTGATGGCAGATGTAGATTTTCTATTTGTTTTTCTACTACTGGATTTTGTTTTTTTATCCATAGATAAGTATATAATTAAACTACTTATTCTTATATTAATCGGAAACAGAATAAATAATTATTCTTTAGTGAATATAATCTCCAAATATTATAAACATAAAGATACAATAAAAAGAAAATACTAATGAAATTAATAATATAAATTATTATGATAAAATATTAGTTATTAAAGTATTTATCATATTAAAAATACAATTATTAAATGTGGATAGAAAAGAATACTGAATAACAAATATGTTCTCTCTATTCAATAAAGTATAAAATAAATAGTATGTATATATTTTATAGAACAATCAATAGAATTTCAATTATTTTAATTCAAAATAAATTTTAAATATAAAATAAGTCTATTAAAATATAAAAATAGAACCAACATTAAGAAAATTTATTAATTCTGTGATAATATGACCCTTAATTTGTTATTTATTAAATCATTTATTTTTTTTCCATTAACTTTACCACGAAGAATAGTCATACATTTTCCCATTAAAGTACTTGTAGCCTCCATTCTCTTTTCTTTTACAATCAAAATATTATCTTCTATTATTTTATCAATAATTTTTTCAAGTTCTTCATCACTAATTGATTTTATCCCAAGAACCCTAATTGATTCATCAACATTTTTTGTTGTTTTACTCATCAACTTTTCGAAAATTAAATTAATTGATTCTTTAGCAATAAGATCATCATCCAGTCTTTTAAAAATATCTAAAAGAATATTATTATTTAATATACTAGAATCATAGCCTTGTCTTTCTAAATTTAAAATATCTTCAGTGAGTTTTGATGCTATAAATGATGGAGAAATTTTAGTTAAACCAGTAAGTACTTCAAAGATTTCAAAATAATTAGAATCAAAAATTTTTTCAGCTAAATTTTTATTTATTTGATATTTCATTGCTATATATAATATAGTTTCATTCCAAGATTTTGGAACTTTTTCTTTTAGAGAAATAAGAAGATCTTCTGTTATTTTAAATGAAGGTATATCTGTTTCTGGATACATTCGTGCAGATCCTGGTTTAGGTCTACTGTATATTGTTTTTCCATCCATTGTAGCTGCTCTAGTTTCTGATGGAACGCCTAATCTGACATTATTAAGTCTATTACATATTGCATTTATCGCAATAGACATCTTTTCTCTAGGTCCACCAAGAATAATAAACCCATCTTTGGAGATATCGATATCTAAAATTTCATTGATCTTTTTAACTTCTATATCTGTTATACCATAATTAGGTAATTCATCTGAATGAAATATACCTCTAAATCCATAAAATCGTACTAGTTCTCCTAATTGTTTACCTATTCGTATATCTGGATAAGGTTCAAACCCAAATAAACCTTTAAAACCTTTAACACGTATAGCCTTGAAAATATTCTCTTTGTTAGAAATAATTTTCTTGACTATTTTAGATGGTGAATCTATTAAAATGTCAGTAATATCTAAAATTTTGTCTCCAATTGTGATACTATTTGATCCTCTTTCTTTATTCAATTTGTTAGCAATTAAAATTAACCCATGTTGTCGAATTGTTTCATATTCTATTACTTTAATGAGTTGATCTAGTCTTTGAACTCCTTTTACTTCTACAATACCTTTTCCATTGTTAATGGATATATTTACATCCTGTCTAATACTTCCTAATCCTCTAGCTACACGTTTACTTGCCCTTAAAAGTCTTCCTAAAGTAAGAGCTATTTTTACTATTTCTGTTGGTGTTCCAGTAATAGGTTCAAGAGCAATTTCAATTAATGGAATTCCAAGTCTATCGAGTCCATATTCTCTAAACTCTCCCTCATCTGATAATAATTTTGCAGAGTCCTCTTCTAAACAAATAGTCTGTACTCCTATTTTTTTTTCTTCGACCTGTAAATAACCACCATAGGAGATTAACATTGTCCTTTGGAATCCAGAGGTATTTGATCCATCAATCACTATTTTTCTCATAACATTTATTTCGTCAATAATGTTAGAATGAAGAGCAAGAGAGATTATTAATGCGGTGTCCATAGCATCTCTGTTTATTTCGTGTGGTGGTTCTTCATCTGCTTCAACCAAGCAGCTCGAAATATCAGATGAATGATATTTGATTGTACGCATTTTTGTAAATTCAAAGATACTAGCTCGATCGTATGAACCTAATTCACTTTGGGCAGGCCGAAATTTCCTTAAAAAAGTAGAATCATAATTTTTTGCTTCCAAACATTTACAGTTGCAAAATAATTTGCTTTTAGTAGATAATTGTTGATGAATTTCAAAACCAACTTTTAAAATTATTTCATTCATATCAATAGTCACATCAATCATGGATAAAATTGTATAATTTTAACTATTATGAAATTGCATCCTCTACAATAGGAGTTATATAAGTAATCTCATTTGAAATATTTTCTTGCATTTTATTTCTGATATAATCTAAATCGTTATAATTTGCTAAAAGCCACATTGCTTTTACCATTGCAGTTTCAGAAAGCATATTAGATAGTGATATTACACCAATCTTTTCTAGGTCTCTGCCTGTATCATAGACATTTAGATTGGTTCTACCCCAAATACATTGAGATGTCATAAAAACTAATATTCCAGACGCTATCACATTTTTTAAATAAGAAAAGAAATTTTTATTAATATGGCCTAGCCCGGTTCCCTCTATAATAATTACTTTGTATCCTAATTTTTGTACATTTTCTAATATCAGAGGATTGAGTCCTGGATAGTATTTTAATAGAAAAACTCTATCGTCGAATTTGATTTTTGGTATTACATTGAATTCTTTGTTTATTTTATTTCTATTCTTTTTTTGTAAAATTATATTTGAAGGAATTTTTTGTATTTTAATCTGATCTTCTTTTACAACTGCTATTGGAGAAATATCTATTGACTTAAATGCATCTCGTTTACTTGTATGATTTTTTCTTACTCTTGTACCTAAGTGACAGTGTATTTGTTCATCAGATATGCTACCATGCATAGATACAAATACGCCAGAATAATCTAATTTCGTTGCAAAAATAACTGATGCAATAAGATTAGAAGACGCATCAGAAGAAGGTCGATCAGAGGATCTTTGTGCACCAACTAATATAACAGGTATAGGAAGATCTTGTAATGCGAAACTTAATGCAGCTGCTGTATAACTCATTGTATCAGTACCATGAGATATTACTATTCCATCATAGATTCCAGAATTAATTTTATCAATTATTTTACTGGCTATTAAGTGCCAATGTATTGGACCAATATTTTCACTATATTCATTAAATAAAATTTCAGTATCGATTGAAGCATAAAGAGAAAGTTCTGGAATTGAAGTATATAGATCTTTAGCTGACAAAACAGATGTAACACCTCCTGTTCTGTAATCTATTTTACTAGCAATCGTTCCACCTGTACTAATTAAAGCTATTTTAGGTAAATTAGACATTTTTGAGAGTTCAATATCATTTCTATATTGCGATTTCAAAGTTATAGAATTGTCTAGGGACTTCTCTGGTAGTTCTTCTGTTACTATAGAAAATGAAGAAACTTTGTTGATAGATTTTATCCTATTTAACTTTATACCAATATTATAACCATTGTTTAATTTAATAATTATATGATCCTTTTCACTAGACTCATATCGTGGCATATATCTTCCCGATATAATAGAATTATTATTTAAAACCACATTGACAATATCACCTACCTTAATACTATCAAGAATGGATGGAAGATCATCATTAGATGACATAACTATAACTTACTAAATATTATAATTTAATTCTATCAAAATAAAATTAGTCAGTCATTGATGTATTCTTTATATTTTTCCCATAGAAGAGTTAATCTCTCTATACCATTAATTTCTTCTATTACTTTTACAGTTTCAAAATGGACTAAGTTTTTCCAATTTTCTTTTTTAACCATATTTTCTCTAATTTTGGTTCCTGAGAATTTTTGTCTTTCAAATAATAAAGGTTGAATAATTTTTTTTTGTCTTTCTTGAAATAAAGCTATTGTAAATGGATCATTTGTAAAAATAACATCATATGGTGGAACTAATAAATCAAGGTTATGAGTCCATAATGCATGAATAGTTGTATCAGGTACTGGAATTATAAGGATATTACGAATATCAATTTCATCAATATCAATTAAGGTATTTCTAATCATTTTTATCCTTTCACCTGCGGTAAAAGGGTTTCTCAGTTCATAACTTATTTGTGCACTTCCAACAACGATAATCAATGTTGAAAGTTGTCGCATTGCAAATTTGATGGCTTCAATGTGTCCTAGATGTAACGGTTGAAAACGACCTATAAATAAACCTATGAGCATATTAGGAAAAAGAATAAACATTAATTTAAAGGATCTAAGTAATTATAATTATTAGAATTAAAACTATTAGTAAAATAATATATTGGCTTTAATTAAAATATTATTATTAATAATAATAAGAATTCCTAAATTATTCTTTATAGACCAAGTTTTATATTTATTATCATTAATCCTAATATTAACGACATTGTGATAACAAAAAATCCTCCAGCTAAAAATCCATATTGTGTTTTTGTGGTATTTGAGTGTCCTGACTTATATAATAGAAAAGATCCAAATACACCTACAAAAAGTATTAGTGTCATAATTATTGTTTCGCTTATTGTTTGTAGTGATCTTGATGGTACAATGGTAAGTCCTTCAGGTACATTTACACCTTCAAGAATGGCATTTATTAATCCTGTTGATAATGCAAAAAAGAAAATTAGATAAATTACTGATATTACAAGAATGAGTTTCGATTTCTTATTATAATTCAATAAAAGATAACATTTAAAATAAATATAAATACCTTTTTTAAATTATTGTTGAGATTAATATGTTGGATCCTTTTAATATACAATATAACAACATAACCAAATCTAATGAAATGCATTATATGTGAAAGGGCAAGAATAGAAAATTCTGAATATTGTATTTATCATAATAAAGCCAAAAGATATCTTAAAGAAAATTATAAGAAATGGAGTGAAGCTTATTCTACAAATTTAACATGGGATCAATATCTTGATAAATTATCAAAATTAGAAAATATTGGTATTTGGATTAAGGAAGTAATTGATATGGAATTAAAAAAAAGTTAAATAAGATATTTACATTTCTCCCATTCCACCTGGTGGCATTCCTCCCATTCCACCTGGTGGCATTCCTCCTCCTGCACCTCCAGATTTACTCGATGCAATTACATCATCAATTCTTAATATCATTGATGCTACCTCAGTTGCAGATTTAATTATCTGTTCTTTTACACTTAATGGTTCAAATATATCTAGCTTTGACATATCAGCGATCTTTGCAGCTTTAACATCAATGCCAGTCCATTTGGAACCTTTACTCTGTTTTGCTCTAAGATCAGTTGTTGTGTCTATAGGATCCATTCCTGCATTTTCTGCTAATGTGATAGGTATTACCTCAAGAGCATCTGCAAATTTTTCAGCAGCCAATTGCTCTCTTCCTGATAATGTATTCGTCCATTCTCTAAGTTTCCCTGCGACATAAGCTTCTGGAGATCCACCTCCAGCAACTATAAATGGCTTTTCCAAAACGTCTTTTGTGACCATTAGCGAATCATGAATAGAACGTTCTGCTTCATCTACTACTCTTTGAGACCCTCCTCGTACCAAAATAGTTACGGATTTTGGATGTTTACAACCTTCAACAAACACCCATTTGTCAGTTTCAACTTTTCGTTCTTCAACCAAGTCAGCACTACCTAAATTGTCAGGACTTAGATCATCTATATTGTTTACAATACGAGCAGCAGTAGCCCTTGCTAATTTTGTCATATCACTTTCTTTAACTCTACGAACGGTTAGAATATCAGATTTTGCTAAATAGTGTTGGGCTATATCATCAATTCCTTTTTGGCAAATTACCACATTAGCGCCACTTTTTTTAATTTTATCAACCATATCTTTTAACATTCTATTCTCTTCTTCAAGAAACATTTTCATCTGATCTGGAGAGCTAATGTTTATTTTTGCATCAAATTCAGTCTTTTCAATTTCCAAAGCACAATTTAATAATGCAATCTTAGCTTTTTCAATTCTCTTTGGCATTCCTCCATGAACTACTTCTTTGTCTAGTACTATTCCTTGAATTAAAGTAGTATTTCTTAATGATCCTCCTGCTTTCTTTTCTACCTTAATGTCATCAATATCTACTTTGTATTTTGAATCAAGCTTATCTGCTACTTGTAAAACTGCATTTACTACAATTTCAGCTAATTCATCAGCTTCCTTTGAGACAAGTTTAGTTTGCATTGCTGTCTTGGCTACTTTAAGTAATTCATTGTTACCATTCCCCCCGACATCTATTTTTTGTGCTATTTTATTAAGAATTTCAATCGCTTTTTGAGCACTTTTTCTATATCCATCTACTATAATCGTGGGATGAACATCCTGTGCTATAAGATCCTCTGCTTTTTCAATCAATGCACCAGCTAATATTACCACAGAACTAGTTCCATCACCAACTTCATTATCTGTTGCCTTGCTAATTTCTACCATCATTTTTGCTGCAGGATGCTGTACATCTATTTCCTTAAGAATAGTAGCTCCATCATTTGTGATGGTAACATCTCCTAATGTGTCTACTAACATTTTGTCCATACCTCTTGGACCAAGACTCGAACGGACAATTTCTGCTATTAGTTTAGCAGCTGTTATGTTATTCTTTTGGGCATCTCTTCCCTTTGTTTGAGTAGCTCCTTCTCTTAATATTAAAACTGGTACACCACCAGCTGAACCTTGTTGAATTGACATTCTATCATTCTCACCTAAAATTATTTATAACAATGTGACAGAGCTGGGGATATTTAATTTTTTTCTGCAATACAATTTTTATTAGACAGATTATTCATATAATTATTAAGAAAAAATTAATTTAGTAAATTAATAATACAAAGAATTAATTAAATAAGGAGTCAAATTGACCGTTATTTACATCAGCATAAATTTCTTTGGCAGGTTTATTTTCAATCTTTATACCACTACTGACACATGATCCAATTATTTCTTTTGCGGCATTTTTTAAATCAATAGCGTAAGATACATCTATCTTCATTCTTGCAATTTTAACTATATTTTCCATGCTAATATTTCCTACATAATCTTTTCCTGATGTTCCAGATCCCTTAGTGATACCAGCTTCTTTGGCTATTAATGCAGTAGTTGGAGGTATGCCTACTTCCACAGTAAATTTTTTTGTATCAGGATCAACCTCGACTTTAACAGGAACTTTCATTCCCGAAAAATCTTTGGTTTTATCATTAATAGTATTTACAACTTGTAAGACGTTAATTCCAAGTGGTCCCAATGCTGGTCCAAGAGGTGGTCCTGCACTAGCTTCTCCTCCAGTAACTAAAGCGGAGACAGTTTTTTTATCGCCCATATCAAAAACAATATTTTTCCGAAATATAAATCGACATCATATATTTTTAAAATTTTTTATTCATTCAATTTTCTATTTAAATAAAACTATCTATTTAATTTTTTTTAAGTAATTTGCATCAACAGTAACAGGAATTTGATATGGAGAATCAAGTAATACTACAGTAGCTTCTTGTTTTTCATAATCAACACGTATAATCTTTGCTTTCATTGATTTAAATGGTCCGGCTACAACTTCTACGGTATCATCTATACTTAACTCTGTTACTACAGGTTTCTTTACAAGATACTTTTCAATATCACTAAAAGGAAGATCTCCTCGTATTTGTCCACGGACATGTCTTACTCCATACAATGCGTCATATGCAATATTTGAGTCAGGAGCTTCAACAATAACATAACCCTTAAAATTCTCCAAGATAAGAATAGAACGTAAACTTATTCTTTTTGAATTTATCCTATTTTGTAAGATATTTGCAACAACATTTTCTTGGCCACCTGTGATTCTAATTGCAAAAAATTTGGAATCAATGTCTTGAGTATCTGTATTTGAGTCATTTTTAATTTGATCTGATTTATTATTTATAGAAGAATTAACTTTTTCTATATTTTTAGTTTTTTCATTCTTAAAAAAGGTATTTGTATTATCAGAAGCTAATTCATTGGAATCTTTATAATTATCATCATTAAACTCAATATCATTTATATCATCATCTATATCTTTTTTGTTTTTCATTAATTTTAATACAATATTTTACGATTAAAAGTATTTTATAAATTTACTTTAATTATTAGTAAATGAAAAAGAATAAGAATCCATGATTGACGATAATTTGCTATTAAAGGATTAATTATATAAATTCTTTATAACTTGAGATACAGAATAGTTTAGAAATCTTTAAATTTTTTATAATTCATGCTATCAAAAGTCTAGATAATATGGATATTCTATTTGATATGAAAGATAAAACAAAAACATAAGTATTTAATAGATAAAATACATAATCAACAAAAATTGAGAACATCTATACAAGTAAATCAATTGGATTTACTAGATAGAAATATTTTGAATGAGATTCAATGGCATTTTCCTCTTACAGAAAGACCGTTTTTAGAGATAGCTATTCATCATAATATATCAGAAAATGAAGTTATGAAAAGGATAAATAATCTCAGACAAATGGGCTTAATAAGACAAATTAATGCAATATTTGATACTAGAAGATTAGGATACAAGAGTGCACTGATAGCTTTTGCGGTCAAACCTGAAAAATTAGATTATGTAGCTAATGAAATAAACAAATATTCTGGTGTAAGTCATAATTATGAAAGGAATCATGAGTTCAATATATGGTTCACTTTAGCAGTCCCGCCGGAAAAGGATATGAAAGAAATTTTGGATAAAATGTCTAGCCTTGAGGGAGTAATAAAATATAGGCTTTTGCCAACATTAAAAATGTACAAAATAGGTGTTAAATTGGATATGGTCAATGATGATTCCTCCAATCCTAAACCTACAGAGAAGATTAAAGAACTTAATCCGGAAAAAAGTAAGCTAACCAATCAAGATAAAGAGTTTATAAGAGAATTACAAAAAGACATAGAAATAATTCCTGAGCCTTTTAAGAAAAGTGCAGAAAAACTTGGGATAACACTGAATGAATTATTTGAAAAAGCAAAGGAATTTGAAGAAAATGGCATAATGAGACGTTTTGCGGCTATCTTGAGACATAGAGATGCGGGATTTACTGCAAATGGGATGATAGTATGGAGAGTGCCAGAAGGAATCGTAGATAAAGTAGGATACAAATTGGCTGAATTTCCACAAGTAAGCCATTGTTATAGAAGACCAACTTATCCGGACTGGAAATTTAATATATTTAGTATGATTCATGCTAGAAGCATACAAGCTGCTGAAAAAATTGCTGAAGAAATTTCAAATATAATTAAAATCTATGATTACAAGATTTTATTCAGTTCAAGAGAATTTAAGAAAGAAAGGGTAAAGTATTTTGAAGAATAATCAAATTTTATAGTATTTTCAAGTAATTATTAAACAAATTGAATTATATATATCAAATAATTAAACTATAGTTCGTGTTATCTTCTAAAGCAGAATTTCCGAAACCTGAATCTATCAAATCATTGGATATAGGAGATATAGCAATTATGAATCAACTTGCCTATTCCTTCAAGGATGAATTTATAAAATATGCTAAAATTGATTCCTTCACTTCTCCTGATCCTTTTAAAAATGAAAATCCCGATACTTATCTAATTGTAGTTGATAGAGAAAATATAGAGAGAATAGTCGCAATGATTATTATTATACATAATGATTTAGATAATTCAAAAATACCGTTAGAAAAAATAAAAAATGACAGATTAAAAATAATACAAATCCCCAAAGAGAAAGCATTATTACTGAAATATGAAATGATGCCAAAAGATACAAATAATTTTTATCAGTTTAGAAAAGACAGTATTGTTATAGGATATATTATGTTTGCATTTCAGATATGTGGACAACACTATTAAATTTTAGTCATAATATTGGTTCTTTTTTTATTTTTAAAGTCTCATTTTCTAAAATTTCAATTCCCATTACTTCAAAGATTAATTTAGCATTGTCTTTTTCTCTAGCTAGAATATTTTTAGCTATTTTCAATCTATATGAAGGAGTCCATTGTTGCCCAATCTTATATTTGCCTTTCATATTATGAGGTATCAATTTTATCACAGTTACTTCTTGTACTGAATGCATATTTGAGTTTAGTTTTTCATAATTACCCTCCTTTTGATATTTTTCCATTAACGAATTTAGAGCCAGAGCTTTTTCTTCCTTGTCTTCAACTATATATGAGTGTCCTTTTATAACTACACTTATATACAATGTATCTGCTTGTGATGCGTCATATGGATGAAAATAGTATGATGGAAGAAAAGCCAGATGTTGATCTGTTTCAAATCCCGTAGTTGAATTCCTTTTGATATTATCTATTTTCTCACCAAATCGATAAGAATGCATGTATATACTATCTTCCTTAAGAAGATAGGAATTATCTCTGAATTTTTCAGCTTGAACATAAACAAAATTCATTGGTATTACCTGGGGAAATCCATTGATATCTATAGTTGCTAATCTTCCAACTGCTTGATTATTTAGAAAATTAATAATATTTTGTTTGGATTGAATCTCAAGTTTTTTTATTAATTTCATGAGAAATTTTATTTATTTATAAGACTATAAAGAGATTTAAAGATAAGTAAAAAATTAATATCAAAAATTTAATGTTTTTTGTTGATTTTTTGTATTATTATCATTAAATTCATAATTAAGGATTTTTTTCATTTTTTCAGCCCTTGCTTTTCCAAAACCTGGAATCAAAGCTAATTCAGATACAGATGCATTTATTGCTCTTGATGGTGTTCTAAATTTTTTAAGCAATTTTATGGCTAATTTATCTCCTACACCTGGTATTGATGAAAGTATGGATAATTGTTGTAATTGTATATGATTTCCTTTTTTTATTCTTTTAATTAAGGGTCCATTGATTGTAATCCCAGATTTTATAGCTTTATTTAATAAAATAAGAAGAAATTTTGAAGTATAATTTGCTGAAGGAGAATGAATAATTGGTATTCTAAAAATTAATGCAATAGTTGCAAGAGCATCGTAAATCTGTAAAATTTTCTCAACTGAAATTTCAATTTCATCATTTTTATTTTCAATGAAATTTTCAAATTGTAAATTTAAAATATTTCCTTCTATTATTAAAATAGGTTTAGAATAAAATTGTGTCAAATCAGAACATTGAATAAAAAGTCGTCCATCATATATTGAATTAATTAAATCATGTATTGTCTTTCTTTCAATAGCTATTTCTGGTGCTATAATATAATCTCCTACTGAAAGTCGTGCAAAATCTATTTGAGCACCATCTTCAATTAAGAATTTAGGAACCCTACTATTTCGCTCTCTTTCATCTACTACAATACGAAAAGACACAAATAAAATTAAATATTCAGATTATTGTTTCTAACTAAAAATTATACTATGAAAATTAGATTATTTTTGTGTTGTAGATTGTGTAGATTGTGTTCCTTTTAGCATTTGATTAATCTTATTTTCAACTTCTTTAAGATTTTCTTTTACACGTGATTCCTGTTTTCCTAATACCATAACTCTGGTGTTTGCTAATTCTTTTTTTTCACCTAGTTCTTTTTCTATTGTATCTTTCTCAGATTTTATTAATAAAGGACCTGCTGCTTTATAAATAGAATCAGATGTAGTTATTTTATTTAATTCCTCCAATGCTCTTTCCGTTTCAACAATTTCTAGTTCAATTTGTTGCTTCTGCATCATAATAGCTTGCAAATTTTGTTGAAGCTGTTGTAATCTAGATATTTGTTCTTTAAGCCAAGGAGGTAGTTCATTTTCTTGACTCAATTCATTGAATAATTAAATAAATTGAATATAAATTCATAACGTTATACAAATACCAGATTATTTATACATAAGTGAACGGTTTTAATTAGCCGCAAGTAAGAATTAATAAAAGATCTTAATTCTGTTATATCAGAAGCAGTAATTTCAATTATTAATGATTGAATACAATCTCTATTTAAAATATATGATTTAATTAGAGGAGTTAATATTTTTGTATCAGGTTCTAATGCATTATATAAAGATTTTAAAAAGGTTTTTGTTTCTGAATATGAAGAAAGATAAAGAGAAACATTGATTTTAGCTTTAAAGTTTCTCAATATTTATATCATATGCTCCAGCAGCTACTTTAAAATTACATTTTGGACAATTCCAAATACCAGATGCAATTCGCCCAAATTTTAATGAACCACAAGAAGGACATCGTCTTTTTTGTTTAAGAGTTCTGTATACTTTACCGTATCTTTTTCTAACTGTGGCTCCAAATTTGGTTCCTAGGCCTTTTAGTACTGTTTGACCTTTTCTGTTTCTATTTACCATCTATTTTACCAGCTCCTTTAATTTAGTTCTTATAGTCTCTGCTTTAATCCTTGCTGTTTGAGCTATAAATTTTATTTGTTCAAGAGTGAAATAGCCAGTTGATCCCTTCTGTATTGCAGTATAGTCACCATTAGAATTAGTAGTTATTGTTATTCTAGATTCCATACATATTTCTTCTTCAACGGTAGGATCTAGAATAATATTATTTCCTATTCGTATGGAAGTTATTGATATAGGTATTGTTGTAATTGGAGGTTCTTGTTTTTTTCCTGTATCGACTACCTTTTCATCACGAATTTCAAAAATTGGTAATTTACTACTTAATAATGCAGCAACTACAGCATATGAAGTTGCATCGAAAAGATTACCATCAGCATTAATTATACTACAATCAACGAAGATAGTATAAACTATTTTACCAGGTATTAAAACTAATTTCTCTAAATCAACCATCTCAGATTCTCTAATTCCCCGATCAACTACTCTGGCTAGTTCTATTGTTTCTTCATCTGGAGGTCCAGGTTCTATATAGGGAGATGCAATAGGTAGAACTTCTGCAGTTACAATCAAAGCCCCTTTATTTTCTAATCCTTCAAATGGTTCACCTGTTTCAACTTTTATTCCTGCAATTACTTCTGAATTGCCTAACCTTACTTTGGCGGATCCATCTGCTTTTTTAATTATATCTACTTCTATTTGTAGGTCTCTTATATCTTCTAAATTTCTACCATCTAGCCTTTTTCCATTAGCAATTAAATCGAACATTTGTCGTTTACGTAATTGTTCAATTACTATTGGTGATTTTTTTGATAAACTCATTTCTCTTTATTCTCCTCCAATTCTTTCTCTTCACCTTCAGGCAAATCATTTCCAAAGTATTTTTCTATTAATGCTTTTCTTTGTATTTCATAAACCATTTTACATCCATGAATGGCTTTTTCTATACATTCATCAAATTGAGATTCAGTTAAGATTCCATCTAATTGTAACAAGGTAATCTGTTCAAGATTTGGTAAATATGCAACTGGCATATCAGCTGATCCTTCTTTATCTTCAATGTCATTGATATCAAGAACTATTTTATCATTTACTTTTCCAGCTGCACATGCTGCAACCAAATCTCTCATATTAACTCCAGCATCAGCTAAAGCTACTGAGGCTGCCGTAATTCCTGCACATCGAGAGCCACCATCTGCCTGTAATACTTCCACAAAAACATCAATAGCAGCTCTAGGATAATCTTCTAACATTATTGCTGGTTCTAACGCTTCACGCATTACCTTTGAAATTTCAACTTCTCTTCGTGAAGGAGCTGGATTTTTTCTAGTATCTGTTGAAAAGGGTGACATATGATATCTACATCTTAATACACATCTGTCAGGGAGAGCCATATGTTTAGGATGAACTTCTCTTGGTCCGTATACTGCTACTATAATTTTGTTTTTACCAAATTCTATGAAGGCAGATCCATCTGCATTCTTTAGAACACCTATAGTAATTTTAATATCTCTTAATTCATCAATAGATCGACCATCAGTACGTTTTCCATTTTCATCTATTAGAATTGTTTGATCCATAATCTTTATCTCTCCTTATTTAGGTTGAATCTCTTCTTGGAGATTCGGTAGTATTATTTGAACTATGATCATTTTCAATATCATTGGAACTATTATCTGTATAACTGTTGTTAACATAGTCTTCGTTATTCACTGAAATATTATTAGTTTCTGTTTGTGATATCTCCTCAGAAACATTTAGCAAATCTTTCACTCTTTGTGTTAAATTTGAGGTATGTGCTTCTTCCTCAACCAATCTTATTGCTTTAAAAGCAAGAGCAATGCCTTCATTATTTTTTCCAGTTACAACAAGTATTCCGTTTTGTCCTATTAAAATTCTAGTTTGTGTAGCTTGTTCAATAGTTTGTATCATAGAACCTCTCTTTCCTATTAAACGAGGAACACGTGTTGAAGATATCTTTAGAAATTCACCATTAGAAATCTTACCTAAATCCTTTTCCTGAATTGTTAACATTGGATCTCTAGTTCTGTCAAAAGTTATTATTCTAGCTGTTACCAAATCACCTGGTGCAAGTCTTTTTTTCATATCATCTTTTGCAGGAGAAAAATCTCTTCCAAACACATCTTGAGCAGGAAGATGAGCTGAAAAAATTGCATTAATATCTACCTCCCATGATAATGAAGAATTATCTATAATTTTTCCAATGACTATATCATTTACTCTCGGAATATAAACACCTGATAATGGAATAACTTTTATACCGTCTTTGCTTGATTCTGCAATTCCTATCCTTGTAGCAATTATAAAATTATCTTTTTTTATTACATTCATTAATGGTCTATAATTGCCTTCTATAATCACATCACCTGGAATAACATATCTTTTCTTAATTTCTAACATGAATTATAATAACATCTCCTTATTAGTAACATTAACAAAGAAAAATATTTTGTTTGTATCATTATATAACAATTTTATATCTCTTTTCAAGTTCCAATTTCCTATTTTAATAAATGGTATTTATTCATTGTTATTATTGTTCTTGAACGTGAGCAGAGCCTTTTGTAATAGAATTTATTCTTTCAACGAAAGATAAACGCATTCCAGCATTTATTTCTATAATTACTTTTAATGATCCATCCTGAAGCCACTTCTCATCTTTGAGATCCCCTATGCCTTTTATAAGACTATAAGATTGAGCAGAAAATTGTGGTGGAATGGTAACAACTAATTGAAGATTTTCTGATTTTAATGGTAAAATTTTTCTTAAAGAATCAATAATTTTTTTTGCTTGTTCCTCTGGTCTCTTGAATGGATCTATTACCAAACGAACCTGTTCCATTGCATTTTCTATTCTTAATGGGGGATGAGGAAGATGTGTTTTTGGATCAATAAAATTTCTACTAATATATTGAATAATTTGTTTTTTCTTTTCTTCAACCATTCTTCTACGCTGATCAGTCGTAAGATTAACATCACCATGTTCAAGTATCTGTTTAGCAATTTCTATTTGATCTTTAGTTTTAAAATTTTTAATTAATTTTTCATAAGGAACACGTGTACCTTTATTAGCATCTGAATAAATTTCATCTGAAATTAAAATATTAGAAATATCTATTTTTTTACCAAGTTTGTAATCTAATGCTGGATCAGGCTTGACTAAAATTTCGAATTTATCAGCATTGAGCATTAACCTAACTATAGAGAATTTGTTATCAGTCATAGAATATTAAAAATGAGATTTTGTAATATATATGCATATAAATTTAAATCTAATTGAAAGGTTTCAAAGTCAATATAAAAAATAATAACTAACGGTATGATTTCTGTTTTTTTCTTCTAGCACCTGGCCCACCAAATTTCTTTGATTCAGCCTGTCTAGGATCTCCTGCAAGCAAGTGTCTATCAAATTCTGTTATTTTTTTGCGAATTTCTTGTCTAATACTTTTTGACAATGGATGATCCTTTGGATCACGTCCTCCTTTAGATTCTCCAGCTAAGGCTCGTGATATTGCTACTGCACTTGCAAAAGCTTGTCCCATAAATCCACCACCTTCAACTTTTACGTTGATATTAATCTTATCTCTTATATCTCCAATTATATTTATTGGAGTCAATATCAATTCTTTTGAGACGTCAGGTTGAATTATCTCTGCTGGAACATTATTAATTCTGACTTTACCATTTCCTTTAGAAATAGTAGCAACTGCTCTTGATGTTTTTCTCTGCCCCGGATATAAATCTACAATAGTATTTTTAGTCATTTTTTATTCTCCTTTCCAACCTATTTGTTTTGCAATATCTCCAATTGTAATGTAATATGATTCAGATTTTGTTATTTTAGCATCATCAAAAATTTTTATTTCCTTTGAACCTTGAAATTCTGTTGGTATTCCTATATATACTCTCAAACGTTTAAATGCTATTATACCACTTGGCTTTCTCCTTGGAACCATTCCTCTAACCATTTTAGTCAATATTCTATCGGGTCTTCTTGGATGATAAGGTCCATGAATAGGATTAGTAACAGAACCCACTTCAAGATGTTCCTTATAATCTTCAATTGTTTTATATCGATTTCCAGATAACATTGCTCTTTCAGAATTTATTATTACTACTTTATTACCTTGAATTAAAAGTTTTGAAACATAAGAACATAGCCGACCAGCAATACAATTGGAAGCATCAACTATTATTTGTTTATTAATATTTGAAACTGTATTATTGTTAGATTTATCCAATTATTCTTACACCTTTTCCATTTGGATGTTGATTGACAAGATCATTGATGGTAATAACTTTTCCACCCGCATCAAGTATCTTTTTCATTGCCGGAATTGAAATTGAGAATGAAGTGACATTTAATTTATGAGTAAGAGTTCCATTGCCTAAAACCTTTCCTGGAATTATAATATTTTCTCCATCTTTGGTAAGATTTTCTAATTTACTAATATTAATTTCGGATCTATTAGATCGGGAACTTTCAATCTTTTTTTCTAATGTTTTCCATAAAGGAGTTTTAGTTTTTTTATATGCATTACGTAAAGTCCATTTAATATCATCATTTAAAGTATTAACAAACATAGTTGTAACCTTATCATGTTCCATATTAATATTCCCCAAATAAATCTACCTAGTTTTATATGGTATTTCTAAAGATTTTATTACATCACCAAAATTATTTATTTTTGAATGTATAATTTTTAGTGCTGATTTTATAGTTTCTTCTGCAGTTAATGAACCAGTAGTCTCAATCATAAGAATTGATTCGTCTTTGTCATTGCCATCTTTAACAACAGCTGAAGAAGTAGGTTGCCACTTAGCATGATCTTTCCCTGTGCCTAATCTTGCATAAGCTTCGAATTTTAATTTTTGTCCAGGAGCAAGAGTAATGATTGGTATACTTTTACTTACTGGTTTCACATATTCGTCTTCAGATACCAAATCACCAGACATTACTAGTCGTGTTTTTTCTGAAGATTCAGCATCTAAAATCAACAATATGCGACATTTAGAACAACCCAAGGTATTATTACAATCACATTGATTTGAAAAGACAAATCTATTTAATTCGGTTCTTAAAGGAATTAATCCCAATCTATGAGCTATTGCCTCATCATGCATAACCGATGAATTCTCTAGAATAACTACATCATCAATTGCTAATGTTGGAACTTCGCTTATTGCGATCCTTCTGATAGCATTCAAATATTGTCTTGGGGTATTATTAAATTTTAGTATTATTTTTTGATCTGTTTTTTCTAAAACATTTATAGATAAGTTCAATAGTAATTCAAGATTTTTGACCAATGCACTCTTAAAAATCTACCGACCGTAACAATATGTCCTGGTGATTGATATTAATAGTTTAAGTAATATATTAATTACATTGGAGGATCATAATTGCAAATTCTGAAAATATAATTCCATACGATGTTTCAATATTAGTGAAGTATATTTATTATTTAGGATTTTTATTATAGCTGCTACTATCTTCTTTTGTAGGAATATATTCAGGAATATAGTGTTCTATTAGCTTTTTTGAATAACAATCACCACATAAGTATCCTTGGATATTCCATTGCCCCATTGCTTTATATCTAAAAACAGAAATTTGATTGTTGCAAATAGAACATTTTGTATCATTAGGCATTTCTTTAATTATTTTTATTATTATAAATACGATAATAATAATTGTGTTAATTAATTAAAGTATATTATTAATGAAAAACTTGTAATAATACATGAAATTTATCTAGCACATCATGTATTAATTTTCAATTAGTAGAAGATATGATAATCTTAATTTGTATAAAAGTAATGATCACACTTGATTATCATTTATTTTTAAAAAAATTAATTAAGATCTAATTCGAATCCATAATCAGTTAAATGGGACTTAATGAAAAGATTATTTTCTTAGGAATATTAGGAATGGGTGCGGCCGTAGGAGTAATTTCATATTTTGCATTTTCTGATCTTTCCCCTTCACCAGGAGATACAAAATCAATCTATAGACAGGAGCTACCTCCACCGACAGCACAAGCTACTGCAAAGACAGAAAAGGTAGACCCTTCAACTGTTAAAGCGGATGTAACACTAACGATTCTTGAAGGAGCTGCAACTCAAGGTAATCCAGACTATGATCCAGATGAACTTTCAGTTAAAAAAGGCAATATAATAAAAGTTGAAAATGTTGATTTGGTTCCTCATACAGTTACAAATGGTGCAGGCCCTAATGATCCAAATTCAGCAAAAATATTTGATACTAGTTTGATTATGGGAGGAGAATCGGGAATTTTACAAACAGAAGAAATTGATGTAGGTGAATATACATACTATTGTACAGTTCATCCCTACATGACAGGAACGTTAAAGATTGGATAAATGATAAAAAGACCAGTTACTTTATTTTTTTATATTATAGAGGATATTTGTAGATTTTGAAGATTAGATATATTTTTTAGTATTTGATGTAATTTTCAAATAATGATATGCTTATATATGTAATTAAGAAAATTATATTATATCATGGTTTTTTTAGAGGTTAAAGATCTTAATGTAAGTATCGATGGAAAAAAGATACTAAATGGTTTAAATTTAGAAATTGATAAAAATCAGGTACATGCTATAATGGGTGTAAACGGATCTGGAAAAAGTACCTTTGCAAATGTACTTTTAGGTCATCCAAAATATTCTATTACTTCTGGAGATATTATTGTTAAAGGAAAAAGTATTTTGAAATTATCTACCGATGAAAGGGCAAAGCAAGGAATATTTTTGGGATTTCAATATCCTATTGAAATTTCAGGTGTAGGTTATAGTCATTTTTTAAGAAATGCTTATAACACTTTAAACAAATCATTATTGGAAGATCAAAAGGATAGAGAAGTTTTTCTTACTGTTAAAGAATTTCATGAATATGTTAAAAAAAATCTTAATAATGTTGGCTTAGATCCTTCTTTTCTTGGAAGATATCTAAATGAAGGATTTTCCGGAGGAGAAAAGAAAAGATCAGAAGTTATGCAAATGTTGGTATTAAAGCCAAATATAGCTATATTAGACGAACCAGACTCTGGTTTAGATATTGATTCAGTAAAAGCAGTTGCCGATGCAATAAATACATTAATTGCTACAGGAGCTGGTGTTATTGTAATTACACATTATGCTAGAATTTTACGCTATCTTACAAGACTTGATAAAGTTCATGTAATGGCAAAAGGAAAAATTATTAAATCTGGTGGAAAAGAATTATCAGAAGAATTAGAATCTAAAGGTTATGGATGGCTAGGTTTAGAAGAATAAAATTTTGATACATTATTTAATTTTAGATATATAATACGGCTAATCCTTTTCTATATATTCAATGTCGTTTAATAACAATGAAAAAAATAATTTAGAATTATCCAGTAATAATAATGATAATGCTAGAGAAAAACAAATTATAACATTAGAAAATGATATAAAAACAGAAAGTATAAAAAAAGAAGAACAGCTTTTTCTAAATTTCTCTTTTTTTAAAGTTGATCCAAAATGGAGATGGTTAAATGAAATAGGAAAAGAAGAGGCGGCTAAAGAATTTGAAAGTTTGTTAGAAGTCGCAAATACCAAAATGAAAGTTATCTCATATTCAACAATAGGTCTAAGAAGTGATGCAGATTTTATGTTATGGATGATAGCAGATTCTGTTGAAAAAATGCAAATTTTAACATCAAAGATTTATTTTACTGTCTTAGGGAAGTATATTGAACCTTCTCAAATCTATCTATCAAGCTCAAGAAAATCCATTTATTCTAATCAAGTCAAATCTGGTTTTATGACTAATCAGAATCCACTTAAATATATTATAGTATATCCATTTATAAAATCAAGAGAATGGTATCTTCTCCCTTTTGAAAAAAGGAAAAAAATGATGGAAGAACATATAGAAGTTGGAAGAAAGTTTCCAAATATTCGATTAAATACATCCTATTCCTTTGGAATTCATGATCAGGATTTCATGTTAGCTTTTGAAACAGATGATCTTAATGATTTTCAAAACTTAATTATGCAATTACGCGAAACTAAGGTTAGTAAATATGTTGTTAAAGATACTCCCATGATTGTGTGTTTACATAAAAATATGGAACAAGTTATAAAAAGTCTAGGTTGAATTAATATAGTGATGATTGCACTTAAAGAATGGGCTATTATTTGCAAGGCTTTGGAAGATGGTAGACAGATATTATTGCTTCGTAAGGGAGGTATTATGGAATATAGAAAAGGATTTGAGGTTAAACATAATGAATTTTTACTTTATCCTACATTTGAACATCAATCTATGGAATCAATTAAAACAGAATATAAAGAAAAATTGAAGGAAATATTAGAAGAACAAAATAAATATACCAAAAAAGAAAAAGAAAAAGATAAAGATAAAGGTTACAAAAATTTTAACATAGACAATACTAACATTATTAAATTGTTTGCAAAAGTAGAAGATGTTGTAGAGATTTCAGAAAAAGTAACACTTGCTGAGTTAAGAGATTATCATATATGGGGTGATGAATATGTAATGATGAGAATGAATTACAATCCAAGTAAACCAATGAGTATTTTATTATTACGAATATATAAAATAAAAGAACCGTTGATTATTGATATTAATGATAAGTGGTCAGGATGTAAATCATGGATAGATATTGAAAAAGATGTAGACATTCAGAATTCTCATAAAGTAGAGATATTAAAAAACGAAAAAGCTCTAATAGACCCTGTACTAAATGATGATATATTTTATGAATCTGTTCATAAGATTAGGAATGTAATTGGAAAATGAAATATAGAAAATTAGGTAGAAGCGGGATAAAAGTCAGTGAAATTGGATTTGGTGCATGGACTATAGCATTAGACTGGTGGGGAAAAAAGATAGAGGAGATTGAAGCAATAAAGATGTTAAAAAAAGCATATGATTTGGGGATCAACTTTTTTGAAACTGCTGATATGTATGGGAAAGGTAAAAGTGAAAAGATAATTGGTCAAGTATTTAAAGATATGAGAAATGAAATAGTTTATTCTACCAAATGGGGGTATGATATGTATAACCAAGAACAAATAGGACATAATGAAATTCCTCAAAAACATGATCCAGAATTCTTGCAATTTGCACTTGAAAAAAGTATGGAAAGATTACAAACTGATTACATAGATGTTTATAGCTTACATAATCCAAAAATGGATGCAATAAAAAATAACAATTTATTTTATACTTTAGATAGCCTTGTTAATAAAGAGATTATTAAAAGTCATGGAATAGCATTAGGACCAGCTATAGGATGGGAAGAAGAAGGACTGTATGCAATAAAAAATAGAAATATAACATGCCTGCAAACGGTTTATAATATTTTAGAACAAGACCCAGGACGAGCTTTTTTGAATGCTGTAATTGAAAATTCAACTCATTCCAGAGAGAATGAAAATGCATATGATATAGGTATAATGGTCAGAGTTCCTGATGCTTCAGGATTACTAACAGGCAAAGTAACAGAGAAAACAATTTTAAATCAAAATGATCATAGAAGCTATAGAAAAAAAGAATGGATAATAGAAGCATTAAAAAAAATAGAGAATATGAAATCAATTGCAGAAAATAAAGGTTGGACAATTCCACAATTAGCGATTAAATTTATTTTATCTCAAAAACCTATATCTGTAGTAATACCTACTATGTTAAGTATTGAAGAATTAGAAATGTTTTCAGAAATGTCAGATGGTACCTATTTAAATGAAGGAGAACTTAAACAAATTAATGAGTTATATGAAAATAACTTTTATGTCCCACAAAGCATTGCTTAAATAGTTTTAGCATTTTCCTATATTTTTAATAATAAAAGTAATTTAGTTAATTAATTATTAATACTATGTTAATTTTTAGAATAGATTAAGTGATCTTTTTATTTAATTAAATATTTTATTGATATCAAATTAACTAACTAATCTATATGGTATTTTGTTAATTGCAACATTATCCTTTTTGTTATGCCTTTGCATAAAAGCCTGAACGTCGTTCATATATTTGTCCATTTTGCATAGCTTTATTCAGAAAGTTTTTGGCATCATCTTCTGAAAACCTTCCCGTTTGAATTAGTTCATTTATAAAGTTTTTTTCTTCTACATCACTTTTATCTTGTCCAGATAAAGCATTAAAAATTTCCATGAATAATTTTAATTTTGATATTTCACTTTGAGGTTTACCATGTAAAACTCCAAGATCTACTCTTCCAGTATTAACATCTACTCCCGCCGTTTCTAGCATAGTTTGAATTAGATATATTGCACGTTCTGCATCATCTGAGTCTACATAATCTTTTAATAATAATTTTGAGCGAGCGGTTGCTAATCTTACTAATCCTTCAAGTTGTCTTGGTGTAACAGTGATCATACCATCCGATTCTACATTTCTCATTTTCATATAATAATCTCTTATTTTATCTATAGCTTCAACAGTCAATTTTGGTTCCATAGTTTTTGAATAAGCAAGGTATTTACTAAAGAGGTCAATATCAATTAGATATTGACCAGTACTTTCTGATTCTCGATGTAATTCTAATATGTGACTAGCAATACGATGATCTTTTTCCTTTTCTGGTATATCTCTAATTACATAAATAATATCAAATCTTGTTAATAATGGTATTGGTAAGTTAACATTTTCTGTAATATTTTTAAAGGGGTCATATTTGCCATATAGAGGATTTGCAGCTGATAATATAGAAGTTCTTGCATTCAATGTAGCGACTATCCCTCCTTTTGCCACAGAACAGGTTTGCTGCTCCATAACCTCATGTAAAGCTGAACGATCTTCTGGTTTTATTTTGTCAAATTCATCTATGCAAACTAAACCTTGGTCTCCTAATACTACTGCACCTGCTTCCAACATCATAATACCCGATTTATCTCTTATTACTGCTGCAGTTAAACCTGCAGCAGTAGAACCTCTTCCAGAAGTATATAATCCTCTTGGAGCAATTTTTGCTGCAAATTTCAACATTTCTGATTTTGCAGTTCCAGGATCACCCACTAAAAGAACATTAATATCGCCTCTCCTAGCAGATCCATCATTTAATCTTTTTGTTACTGATCCCACTATTAATAATAAAATTACTTCTTTAATTACTTCATGTCCATATACATGAGGAGCAAAAGATGAAATTAATATATCATATGCATCATTTTTACGTGCTAGTGCAAAAATATGTTTTTCATCCTCACTATTTATTTCCAAACGTTCTATTGTTCTATTATCTTTATCCGCAGTTCTTCCACCTAGGTATTCAATATTATTTCCTTCCATTCGTAATCTAAATAGAGTTGTTTTAATTTGTTGTGATAATTGTTCTTGTTCTATTCTTACAATTCCAGTTAATAAGATTCTATCACCTGGTCTGCACTGATCTACAAGATCTCCTATAATGGTTACCTCTAAATAATGTGGTAAGTGACCAGCAGGAAGATCCTCTGGAAGTTCTTGCAATCTTACCATTTGAAAATCAGTGAAAAGACTGGTATCTGGATCCATTTCTAGTTCTTTTTCAGAACATTTACCACATTTTAGAGGTTTTTTTAATACTAATCCTTGTAATTGAGCTTCTGTTATTCCACCACAATTAAGACACCTATAACCAATTTTTTTGGCTAATGGTTTTACTTCAGATGATCTAACAACCATTCCCGAAACTCCAACAAGTTTATTGATCACTTCAGCATTTATTTCACGTAAACTTTTTTGTACCGTATAATTTCCTATTCTGACCTTTATATTATTTTGAATCTCATTTGCATAATCTGGATGGATTTCATAAAGAACATTGAATATAGCTTTATTAAATGCATCAAACATTTCATCAGGTTCATTAGTAATTAATTTTGCTAACTCTGGCTTAAAAGTATCAAAATCTATATAATCAACAACAAGCGAGATAGAATTGGCTGCCATCAAATTATTAATTCTATCAAAATATTTATAATTCCCAGTTCGATCTTTGAAAGCACGTAAAAATTCTTCTAAATCATTAACCAATGCAGATTCAGTTTTTTGAAGTTCACTCAAGACTTATTCACTGCCCTTTGTTTAAATTCTGAAGAAGATTTATGAATAAAATTATAAAGTTCTTTTTCTTCGGCTGAAAGTTTCTTTTCTAAATCAACAGATAGCGAAGATGCAGCTGCTAATTTAACAATTTTTTCTATTCTAGAAGTTACAAATGAATTAAGAGAAACTAGAATAGATTCTTTTTCTTTATCTTTTAATCTTTTGATAAAATCATTAGCGCGAATGTAAAAGTCTAAATCAATACCAGAAAGATCATGAGGTTTTGATATTCTTTCTCGGTTTAAAGATCGTGAGATATAAATTAGAACATCCATATCTTGAATTTCTATAGAATTATTTTCCTCCAAAATTTGCGCTAACCATCTAGGAATTGAACTTATTTCTCCTTCTTTTGCTTCAAGAGTCAGACCATCAATATGGACAGAGAAATTTTTTTTAAATGTAATTCGTATTTCTTCCATTAAGTATTTAATATTATAAAATTTTTGAACAAAATCTATTTGTTTTTTAAAATGATCGTAATGATCAAAATTATCATTATTATGAGCTATTATAACTTGGTCCAATCTATTTTATAATATTATTTCATTCAAGACTAATAATTCTTTTTAGCAAATTAGATTTGAGTAATTAGTATAATAAATCTCATTTTTATATGATTATTATTATTTTATTATATTCAATAAGATTAGATAGAGAAAAGAAGATATTAACTATGAAAATTTAGATACTCAAGTTAAAATGATCCAAAATACTATAAATACAAAACTTTCCAGTTTAATGTGGGTAGAAAAATATCGACCTAAAAGAATTGAAGAAATAGTTAACCAAAAAGATATTATAATTTCACTTAAAAATTTAGTTAAAAAGCCTAATGAAATACCACATTTATTATTTGCTGGGCCTGCGGGTGTAGGTAAGACTACTACCGCATTATGTTTATCAATGGAATTATTAGGAGAAGAATGGAAAAGAGATACTCTTGAACTTAATGCATCTGATGAAAGAGGAATAAAGATGGTTCGCGAAAGGGTAAAAGAATTTGCAGCTGTAATTAAACTTCCAAGTGGAACTAATGAAAAGGGAGAATATAGCAGTAAAGATGAGAAACCATATAGAATAATAATACTTGACGAAGCCGATGAAATGACATCAGAGGCACAAACTGCTTTAAGAAGAATAATTGAAGATAGTTCTAAGACTACTCGTTTTATTATTATATGTAATTATCTTTCTCAGATAATTGAACCAATTCAAAGTAGATGTGCAATATTTCACTTTACTAGACTCGAAGAAGAAGACGTAGTAGAATATTTAAGAATGATTTGTAAACAAGAAAATATAGGATTTCAGGAAGAAGCATTATCAAAGATTTATAGGTATACCGAAGGAGATTTGAGACATTCAATAAATATTCTTCAAACAGCATCAGGATATGGACAAGTCTCAATTAAAAATGTAACATCTGCAATGGGACTTTCGGGTAAAGCAAAAGTAGGAGAAATAATTAGATTAGCACTATTGGGTAAATTTAATGATGCTCGTACAAAACTTTTAGAATTATTATATGTTTATGGTTTATCTGAAACTGACTTTTTCAAATATACTTATCATGAAATTAAAGATATGGATATAAAAAATATTGATGAAGTTATGTCAATAATGGCCGAATATGATTATAGGCTTTCTGTTGGTGCACATTCCGAGATTCAATTAACTGCATTTCTTGCACAATTATGTAAAATTGGATCTGATATTAAACTAAAAAAATAATAGCAACTAAAAAGAAATTCTATCTTTTTTGTAAATATAAAGGATTACCTTGTAATGAATTTTATATCAAAAAAAAGTAAATTAGAAAGTTCATTTTCTGCTGCAGTATGTATTGTTAGTGGAGGAATTGACTCTCTCTGTACTTCAGCTTATTTGAAAAAGCAGAAATTTGATCTATATATCATTACTTTTAGTTATGGTCAAAGATCAAATTTAGAGATTGATTATGCAAAAAAATTTGCTAAATATTTAGATTCAAAACAACACAAAATAGTAGATATATCATTTATGAAAGACCTTTATGGAGAAACTAATGTTCTTACTGATAATAAACAAAAAATTCCTAAAAATTTTGAGTATAATATAATAGCTCCAATAAGAAATGCAATTTTCATTACTATAGCTACAGCTTGGGCAATGAACATAGGAGCAAAAATAGTTGCTTATGGAGCACATACAGGTGATAATAATTATCCTGATTGTAGACCAGAATTTACAAAATTATTAAGTAAAACTTTGAATCTCGGAGATATTGATGGAATAAGAGTAGGTTTGAGAAAAAAGATTAATGTATGGTCGCCGGCTATAGATGGATTAGATAAATCAGCACTAATGAAAATAGGTTATGAAATCATAGGAGATAAAATTTTTGAAACATGGAGTTGTTATTCAAATGGTATGGATACAAAAGATGGTAAAAAAATACATTGCGGAATTTGTGAATCGTGTATAAATAGAAGAAGAGCTTTTAGAAAAGTCAGCATAAATGACAAAACAGAATATGCCAATCAATGAAAAAAAAATGCAACTAAGTGAAATATTTACAAGTATAGAAGGAGAAGGAATACTATTTGGAACTAAGACAATGTTTATTAGAATGGCAGGCTGTCATTTAAGGTGTTATTGGTGTGATACTAATTATGCTTTGGCGATGAATAGTGGAAATACCTATTCAATTACTGAAGTAAAAAAAATGATAAAAGATCAGTTACAAAATAATACATATAAAATTAATTTTACAGGTGGAGAGCCATTAATTCAATACGAAGCAGTAAAGGATTTGGCAAAATTCATAAAGGAAGAATTAGGTCTAAGAACATATATCGAATCTTCTTGTTACGATGTGAATAGATTCAATAAAATTATTCCTTATATTGATATTTGCAAGGTAGAATTTAAAACAAAGGATTCACAGGCTGTTGATATTAAGCATTATAGATATCTATTAAACAATGAAATAGAATGTTTAAAAACTGCAATAGAGAATAAAAAAATTACTTTTATAAAAATTGTTGTATCTAATTCTACAACCATTAATGAATTTAAAGAATTGGTAGAAGTCATTTTTAATACTATAAAATCTGAGGAGTTAGCAGGATTTATAATACAGCCAACTAATAATATAAACGAACCAACTGTGGATAGATTATTGCAGTTTTATGACCTTATTTATCCAAGATATAATGAAGTTCGCATAATTCCTCAGTTGCATAAGATAATAGGAGCAAGATAAATTAAAAGATGAGAAAAAGTAGAGTACAAAAAACTGGAACGATAAATAAAAATAAAATTGAGAGATTAATTAGACAACTTTTAGTTGAATTGGGAGAGAATCCTGATAGAGAAGGATTAGCAGAAACACCAAAACGTATTGCTGAGATGTATGAAGAAATTTTCTCGGGATATAGAATGAATGCAGAATTAGATGTTAGTTTTAAAGAAGAAACTAATGCTATAATCGCTAGAGATATACAATTTTATAGTATGTGTGAACATCATATGCTTCCTTTCTTTGGAAGAATTCATATTGCTTATGTTCCAAATGGCAGAGTCTTTGGACTATCAAAATTAGTTAGGTTAGTCGAGAAATACTCAAGAAGAATGCAAGTTCAAGAACGATTAACAACTGAAATTGCAGATGAAATATCTAAAAGAGAAGTTAGTGGAGTAATTGTTATAGCTGAAGGAGAACATCTTTGTATGAAAATGAGAGGAGTTAGAAATAATAGTTCAATAATGACTATAGCATATAGAGGAATATTTGAAGAAAAAGGAGTAAGAGAAAACGTTCTTAATTTAATTTATACAAGACAAAATAATATAATTAATTTATAAAATAATATAATTAATTCAAATTTTGAATATAATGAATTAAAAAAATTTTTTTATTTATAATTATATAATAATTTTTATAATGATAAGGCTTATAATGAAGTAAATTTTCTATAGGTAAGAAGAATGGCTGAAGCAAACTTTAGGGTCCAGTCTCATAAATTTACTCAAGACAACATTCAAGCTACATTAGTTTGTTCAAAATGTGATGAAATATTTTCCAAAGAATTTTTATTGGATTTGGAAGGACAAACTATAGAATTTAAATGTCCTGTTTGTGGAATCTCAGGAGAAGCTGATTTGCCTTATAAAACTGCAGAAGAAAGGGAAGAATTTGATGAGGATTTGGACGAAGTAGAGGAAGATACATTTGATGAATTTGAAGAAGATTATTAATGTTATAATAATGCAATAGGTTTACATTCGTTATTTTTAATTCAAGATATGTAAATATATTATATCAAAATTGTAAAAATGTCAAAAAGCTAATTCTATTCATTGAATTTTATTTTCTCTCAATTAATTTTTAATATGTATATTTATTATAATAAAAGAATTTAAGGAAAAAAGGAATGAAAAGAATGAATACTATATACTATTCTTATACATGTTAAATTTTAGAACTAAATATTATTGTCTTGTACCACATTTTATGCAAAATTTAGAATCAACTCTAAGTTTATTGCCGCATTCAATACAAAATTTTGATTCTAAATTTGTGTGATAGTCTAAATTTTTAGAAGACGATGGTTCTGGTTTGTTAAACATATCTGTTATTGCTCCTGTAGGTTTAAAAGTTTCGTCAACATCAGGTAAAAGATCAGAAAAATTAACAGATTTATTAGTTGATGTCTCATTTACTTGGTTTTCATCTTCATTTTCTTCTTTCCTTGTTTGTAGAAAAAGTACTATTCTTGGTACCTCCTCACCATTATGTTCAACAATTTCCGATAACCAAAAAACAAATTTTTTAAGTGTCATTTCAGGCGTAGAAAAAGTTAGAGAATGTGTGGACATATATTCTTCGGCTGCAGACCTACCATCAAACACTTGCATATAAATAAAAGGTTATAACTTGTTTTTAATTATTGCGAATTACCACATTTACTACAAAATTTTGCTTTTGTTGGAATTGAGACTCCACAAACTATACAATTTTTAAATGTTTTATTATCTTTTAAGGAATCTACATAGGCTGAATTAGTCGTATCGTGAGATGGTTTTTCTATTTCTATATCAACAGGTTTAAGGGATGGTTCTATTAATGATGAAGATTGTTGTTGTTGTTGACTAGCACTACCTTGAATATGGCTATTTCCTATATTTCCAATTGAACCTCCTCCTCCAACAAATCCTCCGATTCCAAAACTTCCTGGAGAACTAATATTGGAGTGAGGTTCTACAATACTACCAGTAGGATTCTTAATTGAACTTCCTCCTTTATCGATTGCTGATTTTACTTCTAATATGACTTTAATAGCAAGAAAATTCATTGCAGAGCTTGCAATCAGATATTTTCCAATACTGGAGAAATATTCTTTATCATTCATTTTACCTTGTTTATAACGCTGTGTAGAATCAATAAGCGTTTCATACTGATTTTGAGTATCAATAATTAATTGTTTCAATTTTTCAGTCAACCCGCCAAGAGTATCAACCCCAAAAGAGGACATTATATAACATAATGTTAATTCGGGTTTAATAAAGTTTGAAAAAAAGGATATTGATATAATATAAATTAAATATTTTAAAATATACAATATTCAAACATTCGTTAATATTAAGAAATAAACATAAAGTTGATGACTTTAATTTTGACAATATCATTATTTTCTGAAATAAGAGGAGCATATTGGAGTATTACTCATCATTCTCTTTATCAAGAGCTAGAAGATATAGTTCTTACAGTCTAAAAATTTAATTACATATATTTTATCAATTTAATTTTTTTACTTTTTTATTGAGCTAATTATTATATTTTTAAATGGTTACAAATAGATATTTATATTATTATATATACAATTATTTAAGACTATTTAATTTATTATGCTATAATAGTTTTAGATTTTACAGTTTTTTCAATCCTTCTCATATCTTTCACTTCATTCCTATTCTTATATCATGTATATAATAGTTAAGTAATTAAACAAAAAAAATTCAAAAACATAGCTCAAATTATAGGATTAAATGTATAATGGCTTTTAATTATTTTTTCTATTTATAATTTTTCTCTCATCAGCTAAAGGTGAAAATATATCTTTTTATATTCTTACATCTACAGAATTAGCTTTTTTAATATTAGTTATAGCAATGCTATCTCTATTGATATTTTTATAGTAAATATGGATAAAATATAAATAAATTTAATTTATATAAATATTGTATTTGTAAATTCATTTTTAATATTTACCATATTTTCCAAGAATTATGTTAAGACTACATAATTATTTTTATTAATTGATACGATAATATCAGTATTAATATTTAATAAAAATTCATTAATTGATTCATAGTATATGGTAGAATATAGAATTTTTATCTATATACATTATTCTTCAAAATAATTGCATACAGTTTTGGGCAGCAAAAATTGAATTAAAATAACTTTTATTCTTTTTCTTGTTTTTTGAAAGCTATTATTCATTATTAATTGGAATGGAATTTTATAAATTTATTATATTACATAAAAAATAAAAAGATATAGAATGTATAATAAAATAATTAACTTTTATTTCCACAATTATAGTGAAATAACTTATTAAAATATAACTATCTATAAAATATATTATGAATTCATCATCATCATATAATTCATCAAATTCTTTGTTTAATTATTCAAAAATAGCTGATTTAATTGTTATTGGAATAGTATTTCTAATTTTAATTGGCTTTTTAGCTTTTGATTATGAATATTTTAGCTTTAAAGAACAGATAATAAAAATTCCATATCATATGAAAATTTACTTTGATTTACTTCCATGGATACTATTTGCTGTTCTAGTTTTTGATCTCTATTTTAAATTTAGAATTACAGGAAATTGGAATAAATTTATAAGAATAAATTGGATTGATATTATTATGATTTTATTAATACCTTTTTTATTCCCAATGAAGTTCTTTAAAGTTTTTATTAAACCATATAAGATGATAAAAGCAGGAAAGTATACAATAAAGTCGTATCAAAAAATATATAAGATTATGAAAACTTGGAGAAAAAAAGGTTAAGGAAATAAAAAAGATAATTTTAAATGTAAAAAGGATCTTGTATATTCGAATCATATTATGAATATTGACTCTAAAAGAATAAAACCTATGACTTTCCGAATAGATAATAAGATTTTGGAGATAATTAGAGAAGAAGGTGAAAAAGATCAAATAAGTGTCAGTAATTTAATTAATAAAATCTTAAAAAGATATGTAGAATGGGATTTATTTGCACCAAAAGTAGGGATGATACCTATTCCAAGGTTACTCCTTGAGAAGCTCTTTGAAAAACGAAATAAACAAGAAATTATTGAACTAGCTACTAATGTTGGAAAGAATGAATTAGAAGATATATTATTGTTTATGAACAAAAAAATTGATTGGATTTTGTTTTTGAATTGGTTCAAAATTAGAATGCAAAATTCATCTATTGAAATCATGTATACAATAGAAAAAAACAAACATACATTTATAATGAAACATGGAATGGGTGAAAATTGGTCACTTTATCATAAAACTATTTTTGAATTGCTATCAAAAGAGAATTATAAAAATCCTGTAGATATAAAATACAATAGTAGAATCATCTCAATTGAATTTTATGAATAAGTATAGTATATAATAGAAAATTTGATCCAGTTATATAAAATAATTAAGACAAAATTTATTTGATAAAATCTTAATATTAAAACATGGATGAGCGTAATGTTCAAGATAAAAGAAAGACAAGTACCTTTACATTAAGAATAGATGAAGACATTATAAAATTATTACAAAATGAATCAGAACTTCACGATATAAGCCTAAATACTTTGATTAATAAAATCTTAAAAAGATATGTAGAATGGGATTTATATGCACCAAAAGTAGGCATGATACCTATGGCTAAACCCGTTATAGCAAGTCTATTTAATATGATGAATGAAGAGGAAATACTAGATTTAGTTTCAAATTTTGGAAAAAAAGTCGTTCAAGATATAGCTTATTTTATGAAAATGAAAACAGATCCTGATACATTTTTAGCGTGGTTTGAGGTTAGAATGAGAAGATCCTTTGTAGAATTCAATCACTTGCAAGAAATAGATCATCATATCTATGTTTTAAAACATGATTTAGGATATAATTGGTCTTTGTATCATAAAAAAATTCTAGAAAAAATTTTTAATGAAATTTTCAATAAGCCTGTTCATATAGCAATATCTGATTTTATGCTTACAATTCAATTTGAAAAATAACTTTTAGTAGCATATTTTAATGTTATCTATTAAAAATTATTTGTCCAATATTCTTTAATCTAAGAATAATATAAATTAAGTATATTTATTTTTTATTTTAGTCATGGAATAAAAATCAAATTCTAATTTATTATAATTAAATAAAATTATAATTAGAGTTTAAACTTTATTTGCATCAAGATAATAAGAATATAATAATATTAATTCTATTATACATATTTTTTTGAAAAACAAATTAAAATACTATTAAATGTAATCTTATTATAAATAATCACTAATTGAATTGATTGAAACATTAACTATCGCTTTAGATAACATCCTTAATCAATTATACTTACCTATTTTATACATATAAAATCAAAAATATTTGAGAAGATATTCCAAATATTGATCAATCAAAAAAAATAATGAATGTTTATTGAATAATAAATATAATAGTAATTTATGTAGCAAATTTATTTGTTATAGTGAATATTTTTGTTATAGTGAATAATAATCTTTATTATTATATCAAAATAACTCAAAATTTAAGAATAACCTAATCCGTCATTACATAAACCATAACTAATAGTATAACATATACAGTTATTTTTTGATCTAACATTTTGAAATGCAATAGGATAATTATTAATAGAACTATCTTTATTGGGAATTAATACATTATGAGGAAAAAAAGTAATTGACTCTGGATGGTTTTTATCTACTAGGCCAAACATAAGTTGAGAAATCTCTGTTTGATATCTTATAGGATAAATAAAAGAACCTGTTTTATTCCACCATTCTATTCCTGTAAATTGATTTGATGTTTTATAATCAAAATTTGTATCTTTTATATCTAGCTTAAATATTTCTGATTTATTTATAGTTTGATCTGTCAAGATAAAATTTATTTGGTTGTTTTCTTTGTCTAAATAAATAATACGTTGATAGGAATGATCAATTTCAGGCAATACGTTCATAAATCTATATCTGTTTATACCTAAAAAAATTGCTTCATAGTAGTTTTGGTTATCGAATTGGCATATTAAATTTAATTCAACTGGGATATTTTGATTATTAAATAATTCTAGCAAATACAACATCCAAGATTTATTAGGTATTTTATTTCCTAGATCTTTTTCTAATTTTATTACATCCGATATAGCTACAACATTTATTGGAAAATATAATTTACCATTATTAATTATCCTACAAAAGGATCCTAACCAATAATGCAATAATATTATATTGAAAAATAATGATTAATATATCTTTACAAATTGTTAAAAAATGTGGTAATTAAGTTTTTTTTATAAAATTATTAAAAATATTAAGTAGACTTTATAATATTATTAAGATAAGATTTTGTTTTTCTTACAATTATTAAAATATATATATATTTTAATTATCTATAATTGAGAACTTATGCGTATTCTATAACCATTTAGCTTTAACAAATATGATATATTTTTTCTTATTTATAAATAATCAAATTATTTAATAATATTTTAAAATAAAAAATAAAATAATTAGATTAAATATAATATAATAAATATATATTAAAGAATAAGAAATTATTGTATTAGAGCTCTTATAAAATTTATATATTTTCGATACCTTAAAATCTAATATAATTTGTTTACTAAATCAATAACTGTTAATTGATCTCTTCAATATCATTACTGTAAAAATAACACATTGTATAATCAGAATTTTGATTTTCGAATCTATATATTCGGCAATCTGAAATTTCATAGGATTTTGAATTTTGAACATTCAACAATAATTGATATGTAGGAATTTCAGATATAGATTCATTTATTTTTTTTGTTATTTCTATGAGAATTGGATCAAATGATGATGTAAGAAAATGTCCTTCGTATCGTGCAGTTTTACCAGGAAAAAAGAAAAAATCTTGAACATTCAAAACTCTATTCACCATAAAAAAATTAAATATTCTTTCTTATTTAAATCATAACAAGATTTATCTAAATTATTTAAAAGTTTATCTTACTTTGAGTTTTATATTAGATTTTTTTAACTTCTTAGCCGTATTTGGACAAATCATCTTTATAATGATTTGTTTCTTCAGTAACCTTCTTTTTTACTTTTCCACGAATTGATACCATATCATATGGACTATATAACATCAAATATAGACAAAGTCAAATGATTATCATTGACTAAAATTTAAATTTTATTTATTACTGTTTTTATTAAAATTAGTTGATATTTATATAATATATTTAATTACTTGATAATAACGGCAAACTATCTTTATAGCGATATTGAAATATATTTTTTATGGTAATTTTGAAATCTTGATTTATATTATTTTTTCAAATATTATAACTATATTAATTTAATATATTATTTAGTAATATAATTATACTTTTTAAGAATAGAGAGAAAGTAGAGAAAAATTTGATTTTATATTTTACTTTATATTAATATATATAAAAATTTTTAAAAGTATTAATAAATATAAATTAAAATTTTTATGTTAATTGAAATATGAATCTTCAATATAATTCTAGAATGAACTTTTTAGTAATAATTACTATTTTCGGAATCTTTTTAGTCATTCCTATATTCGAAAATGTATATGCAGAAAATAATTTTGATATAGAAATTCCTTTTTACTATCTACATAATTTTCAAAATTTTGATAATCATCTCTTAGAAAATAATAATATAATTCCTAATCAATTCATTATATATCTTCAAGAAGATAATAAAAAAGAAAATAATCCAATAGATCCCCTTGAATTTTATAATTCTGAATTGAAAAATACAGATACTGAATTATTATATGTCTATGATTATGTAGTAAAAGGATTTGCAATAAAAATTTCTAATAACAAAGTTTTAGAACAATTGAAAAATAATCCATTAGTAGCATACGTGGGACAGGATAGAAAAATATCAACTTTTATAAATTCTCATATCGAAAATCAGATAATACCTCAAAGTGTAGATAGAGTAGATGGTGATATAAATTTAGAAAATATTAATTCGAATGCTGTTGATGCAGATATAGCAATTTTAGATACAGGAATAGATTTAGATCATGAGGATTTAAATGTATTCCATGAAAAATCATTTATCGCTGGAACATTTAGTGCTGATGACGACCATGGTCACGGTACACATCTTGCAGGTATTGCCGCTGCCAAAGATAATTCTTTTGGTATTGTAGGTATTGCGCCAGGAGCAAGATTATGGGCTCTTAAAGTATTGGAAAGTTCTGGAAATGGAGAGATATCTACTCTTATAAAAGGATTGGATTACATTAATCAAAATTCAAATCAGGTTGACGTCGCAGTTTTAAGTTTAGGTTGTGAGTGTGAATCAGGAGCATTAGATATTGCAATAAATAATTCAATAAAAGCTGGTATTACCATTGTAGTTGCTGCAGGTAATGAAGCAAAGAATGCCAGAACATTTACTCCAGCAAATAATCCAGAGGTAATAACAGTATCGGCAATAACAGATACTGATGGAAAATGCGGAGGGAATGGACCATCATCTCCATACGGTGACGATGATATGTTAGCAAGTTTTAGTAACTTTGGGAATGTAGTAGATATATCAGCACCTGGGGTAGATATATATTCTACTTTTAAATCAAATTCATATAAAAAATTAAGTGGCACAAGTATGGCTGCACCTCACGTTGCAGGAGCAGCAGCATTATACATTAGTTTGCATCCAGAGGCATCTCCAAAAGATGTTAAAAATTATCTTGTAACTTCAGGAACAAAATTTTCAGATTTGTGTGATGGTAATGGTCACGGTTACTTTGTGGGAGATAGAGATAGTTTGCATGAACCTCTCTTATATATAGGTACAAATAAAATTGGATATTTTAATCTTATA
>DASSVK010000134.1:0-4365 GCA_035706205.1 Nitrososphaeraceae archaeon
TGAGTAAATGATTCTAAAATATTTGTAAATGAATCGCTAACTTTTGAAAATGTATCCCTATCTCTAAAATTTATTCCAAATAAAGATTCAGTCATTACACCCATAGCCAACATAGTCATCTCTTGTAATACATCAATTGTAGTATTATCTTGCCAATTATCAGAAATGTGTTTTATATTATCAACCATGATATTGCTATATGACTTGATTGATTTAGGTAAAAATAATGGTTGAATAATTTTCCTATGTTGTCTATGTGAATCACCTTCATTTAACAATAGACCATTACCCAAAAAAGGTCTTAATTCTGCCGCTCTTGATTTAGAAAATAGCTTGTAATCTCTGGTAAAAATCTGTTCTATATAATCAGGATTACTTAAAATATATGCATTTTTTTGTTGTAACTTTAAGTAAATAATATCTCCATATTTTTGTATTAAATCCATTAGAAAATTAAAAGGATTCTCATTAACTTTGTCCATAAATTCTGAAAAAGAAAGCTGAGGTCCTGGAGGAAGTTGTTGTCTATTATTTGTCAATAAGACTGAAATTTCATATTCCTTTATAAAAATTACTTTCTAAAACCTCATATTTTTTTCAAAATGTATAGTAATTGTACATAAATGTAAATAGATATCAATTAGATAGTTGAATTCTTAAATTTTCAATTTTCTTTCCAATGTTTACTAAAATATTACCGAAATTATCTAAAATTTCTCTTGTACTATCATTCATAGATGTCGAATTATTTTTAGCAATAGAAATAAAATCGCCTCCAATTTTAATAATTGTCATACTAGAATTCTTCCATTCTTCATTTGCAGATTTTAATTCAGACAATCCTTCAGCTATTCTTCCATTTATGAAATTTTGAGAGGCTAATGAAAGATGTGAATCAACAGAACTAAAATTTAGTTGTGATTTAACTTCATTAATTAATTGATCAAAATTTATCTGAATGTCTTTTTGAATACTATCCTTTCCTGTTTTGAATTCTTTTAATAGTTCCTTAGGATCAGTTGGACTAATAGTTTGTGCTTTTGAATTTTCAAAATGTATTATAGAAATAGATAGATTGAGAACTATTAAAACTACTAATATAGATTTTGTATATACATCTAACTTCATAACGTTAAAAATTCAATACTTGTATATATTTTCGATGGTTTCAGATTTAATTATATATGAATAAATGGAAAATTAATGATTTGAGATTTGTATTATATAATGTAACGTTGCTTCATTGTTAATTCTGAACAGAATATATTAATTATTGGAAATGTACAACTCTACTAGATAAAGGTCTGTAATAGCAGTAACTATGAATAAATCTCCAAAATGGGTGAGAGTAGCCCAAATTGTACTTGGTGCTTTAGCTATCTTACTTGCAATTGTTGCACTAACAAATTTGGGTCTAACTATTTTGCTCATTTTGATAGCTATAGTTTTAGTTATTGCAGGATTTGAAAAAACTATTACTGGCTTGTTTATTGCTCATAACTTACGATTTTTCACTATAGGATTAGGAATATTAACTATTATTCTAGCAGGATTGGCGTTGACATATCCTATAGCAGCTGCTAGAGTACTTTTATTAATTTTGGGATTTTCATTGATGGTAGATGGATTTTCACGTATAGCTGATGGATTGACCAATAAATCTGACAAGCGATTGGTTAGAGGATTTACTATAGCAGTAGGAATATTAGCCATAATAATTTCTGTCGGTATTAATATCATTCCTTTCTGGGGTAAATTATTTATTAGTAAATTAATAGCAGTAGATTTGATAATTATAGGAATACAGATGATTACAACTGGAACCGTTAATGTAGAAGATGGAAAAAAGAAGGTAAAGGAAAAGGTAAAGAAAATCTTTCAAAGACATGAACAGAGTGAAGAAAAGAAATAGCATTTAAAGGAATTTCTTGTAAATTATCTTGAAAAATGAGGATACTATAGACTTTGATCTTTATTTATATACAAAGCAGGTTATAGATAATATGTTTTAAAAACTCAAAAATCTTTTTGTATATTTGATTTCTCTATATATTGGCTAGGTTCAAAGTTATTATATTGTTGAGACTTGAAATTATGTGTAAAATAATTATAAAAATACAAAAAAATTTGAATAATAAATTTGATTCTTAAATCTTATTATTTCAACAGGTTCATATCTGTTTGGTCCCATTGACTAAATGGGCTCAATAACTAAAGTCAAAGCTTGGAGGGCTTCGAGTATGACAATGTAATTGGGATTGGTAACCTTGTATTTAATTTTAGTGTCTTCAAATAAAGAATCTAACCATAATTATCTTCATCTATCACTTTTTCATTATGTTTTTTTTGATAATATACTCTTTTACATATCCGTGATGGTTACCTTGTAAAATAATAATTCCATTTTTATAAGTTCCTCCAGTACCTATGCTTTTCTTTAACTCTCGTAAGATAGTTTTTACCATGTCTTTATCCTTTAGACCTTGAATAATTGTAACTGGTTTATTGAACTTTTTTGCATCTGTATATATGAAAATATCGGATGTACCTTTATCCAATTCTTTTAAAGCATAATCTATAGAATTTAGATTTTCAACATCTTCAAACAACAAATAATTAATGTATTTGTAATATATATATTGACTAATTTTCTTTTTTCAAGTCATACCATTCTATTTTACAATTTAGTTAATGTTTTGTCTAAAATTTCTCTCTAGCTTTCCAGATAAGATTTTTAGAATATCTATATAAGTTTGCCGAAAGTCAATTGATAGATATGGAATTATCATCATATACTTTCTGTTTACCTTATAAAGAAGGTAGCAAAATCGTCAAATTATCATTGCATATGTTATTTTTATTTCAGTTTAGTTCACATAGAAGAGTAACATATTGATATTTTCATATCACCTTACTAATTAATAAGTAAAATATATTAATAAAAAAAGAGAATTATGGTTGATTCTCTAATGTCACTGAAATATTAAACCTTCTTCCATACCTATTTACAGATAATGTCGTATTTTCATTAGCCTTCTTCTTTTTGATTCGTGAAGAAAGATCTGTTATTTCTTCTATCCTCTTTTCATCTACTTCTTCAATAATATCTCCTGGTCTTATTCCTGCATCTGCTGCTGGACTGTATTCTTCTACTTTTACAACTAATGCGCCCTCATTAGTCGGTAATCTGTAATATCTTGCTATTCTATTAGTTATCTTGATTGTAGAAACACCTAACCATGGACGATTAACTTTTCCATATTGGATTAGCTCTTGTAATATTGTTTTTGCTGTATTAACAGGAACAGCAAATCCTATTCCATGAGCATAAGGGATTTTAGCAGTATTGATTGCAATTACTTGCCCATTAGTATTTACTAAAGGTCCACCAGAATTGCCGGGATTAATTGCTGCATCAGTTTGAACTAATTCTAGCATTCCCTCCTCAAATTCAATATTTCTATTTAGTGAACTGATAATTCCAGTAGTAACGGTAGGTCCTCCAGTCAAACCAAAAGGATTGCCTATAGCTATGACTATTTGACCAACTCTTAGACTATCAGAATCTCCTAATTCAATAGAAGAAAAAGAGTCAATTGCATTATTATTGTCATGATTTTCGATTTTTAATACTGCAAGATCAGTGAGTTTATCTGTTCCTATTACTTTAGCATTAAATGTTTTACCATCATTAAGAGTAACTTTTAATCTTCTGGCATGGTCTACTACATGATAATTTGTCAGGATATGACCTTGATTATCAATGATGATACCTGATCCTACACCTTCAATTGGAAAAATACGGAAGAGATGATCACTTATCATTCGAATACTTGCAATATTAACTACATTCTTGCTAACTTTTTCAATAGTGTTAATTAGAATTTCTTCATTTATTGGAATCAATATCCTATTCTACTCCTCCTCTTACTCTTTCTAATGGTGATTTTGGTTTAGACGGTATTATAGGTGGTTTCTTGATTGTTGGTTTATTCAATTTTTTATTTAACATATTTTATATTGTATTAGATATTAAGGATTAAATTGATTAATTTTACCTAGATTGGTCACACTAAATAAAAACTATATTGAAACTATATGATAAGTCTAATATATAAGTAATAAAAAAGAAATATAAGAATAAAAATTTACCTTAAAAAAAACTGCCTAGTTTAGATAAAATGTTCTCGTTAAATAGGGTAATTTCTCTATTATTATCTATGCATAGATTTGATTCATTTTCTCCATTGCTGTTGCAAATTTGAACAAGTAGTAAAATTCTTTTATTTTGAAAAAGATCATATGGAAGAAAAGTGATTTGACTTTCTTTCCCATCAAATTTTTCTAAAATACTACCTGACCTAC
>DASSVK010000135.1:0-5427 GCA_035706205.1 Nitrososphaeraceae archaeon
GGAGATTTTGGTAAATGAAGATGAAGGAATAAGTGAAACTGATGGAGATACTTTCACTGATGAAGGTAATAATCAGCAGGAAAATAAACCAATTAAAATAGATACAGCATATCCGTCATCTCCAACTCAAAATTTTTGGAAAGATATTATTATATTAATCATAGGCATTAGTGTTGCAGTATCTCTATACTTTTTGATAAAACATTTGATTAAAAAGACTGCAGATTCTTTGGGCCTTGATAAAAGACAATTAAAAGGAATTAATTCAATTACAAAATTAATAATAATTGTCATTACAATTACAATAATTCTTTTCCAATTTTCATCTCTAAGTGGAGTTGCTGCTGGTGCAATAAGTGTAACTGCTGGTACTATTATTGGTTTTTCTTCAAGAAATACAATAAGCAATGCAATAGCAGGAATATTGTTATTGTCGTCTAGACCTTTTAAACTAGGAGATAGAATTAGAACAACAGAAGATGAAACATTAGTTGGAGACGTGGTTGAAATAACTTTATTATATACTAAAATAAAGACAGTTAGAAATGAATTAGTAACTATACCTAATCAAACATTATTACAAAGACAGATAGTAAATTATAGTGGATTAGATGTTCTTGCAATAGCAGTAGAGATTTCTATGACTTATAATAATAATAGAAAACTGATAGAGCAATTACTGATAGAATCTGCAAAGATGACCGAAGGAATAATATCATCTTCTTCTTCTAGCGCTATTTCATTAACAACAGAGCCTTATGTAATTCTTAAAACTTTTGATGATTATGGAGCCACATATGAATTAAGAGCATATACAAAAAGGCCAAATGAATATCAAAAATTACAATCAGAAATTAGAAAAAATATATATGACATATTCCAAAAACATGGATTGGATTTAACTGTTCCTCAAGCTCAGATAGACATGGTCAAAAACGATTTAAGTAGTAAAATAGAAAAATCTCATCAATAATCATTTAATTATCAAATATCTCGACCGATCATAATATAATCTATTCTGTAAACTTTCCATCAGACATAAAATAGTGTAAAAATCGTCGGATAAATCTAGTTACATCTACATAACTTAACTAATGTTGATAGATTTTATTTCTCTAAAAATCATATAAAATCTAAATATCTTAATCATCATATTATTGTATACAATGAAAATTATCGCCCGAATAGTTCCTATTATTTTTTCATACCTTTCACTAGCATTTATTATATTTTTATTGGGAAGAGCAATTCAACATACTTTATCAAAATAAATCTACATTAAATTAATTTAAAATAAGTTTCTAATAATAAAAGCTAAATACAAGGTAGTAGAACCCTACTACATGGAAGAACCTAAAAAAAATTTAGGATTCTAACTTTTGTTTTACTGTTTGAGCAGCTTGTTGAATGCCTTGTTTTATTTTGTCTTCTGCCTGACTTCCAGTTAAAAAGTTACCAATCTTTCCTGTAGTTGGTAATTCATATTTTATAGTATGAATAACAGTAGTATTATTGTTTTGTCCACTTTGAAATTCTTGAACACTTTCCCAAAGCTTGAATGGACCTTGTGTTTGTCTTGTAATTAACTTTCTGTTCTGTTCTTTGTCTACAACTTCTAAAAGCATGTCATCTTTTTTTCCCATATATTCACCAGTTACTTTCATCTCTGAACCTTCTTCACTTTTTTGACCTGAGACATTTTCTGATTCTTTTACAATTTCACTAGGCCATGCTTCCTTAATATTATCTGGATTAGTATAATATTCAAAAACACTTGCTAGAGGTGCATTTATTTCAATTTCATTTCTAATTGTTGTCATGATTATCCTTGTATTGCATACTATATAACTAATAGAGGTAAAATGTCCGTGACATAGGCACAAGTTATACATAGAAAGCTGGAATGTAAAATTAAAATGTTTTGAGTCAATCTATCCAGCGTGCTATACTTGTTTAATCAGTAGAGAGCTACCTTTTATCATTATAATTGTTTTATAGAAAGAAATTCAATAGATGTTGCCTTCTGCAGCAAATGGTGTACCGGGTTTCGGTCCCGTTCCCCGAGACACTATTACGGTAAAGAGGAAAGGCCGAATACGGGACTGGCCGAAATAAGCCTCTTACCTGCAGAAGGCAACTCGATAAAAATATTAATAATTTATTAATTAATACGGATTAATACATTAATACATTTTCATTTTTCATAACCCATTATAAAATCACTTGTTCAAATAATAATAAAGAAATAATTTCAACTGCTCTCCTTAGACCAATTAGAAATATTATAAATATAATGAGACAAATTAAAATTCATTAAACTAATCTTAAAAGATGAGGTATAAATGTTTTAAATTAATACTTCACGAAATCTACAAAAAAAGGAAGGGAGGAAGCTATATTATTTTTACGTTCATTATAGGTAGGATGATGTAAATTAGGTATTACTCTTTTTTAATGTTCAGCTTTAATTGATAGCAAATGATTTTCAAATTTGTTTGTAGCTATATGTTCTTCATTTTGATTTATTCAGGGGGTCAATATTTAGCATAATGCATACACAAAAAAGATGGTTATTTATCAATTTGATAGATACATTAAGGGAGAGAGGGAAAGGAAGTTAGACTTGTAAGAATACAACCATTTAGTTTTATCAATCCTAGTAAATGAGATTACCTTTGGACTTGTAATACTAATAAAAGATGATACCACTAAATATCAATGGTAAACACTATTAGAATTGTATCATCTACTACTATTGTTGCTTTATTTTTAACGTTAACGATAGTTAGCAATAGTAGTAGTAATGAAACTTTCACTTTAAGTGAAATGGTATACGGTCAATCTAGTAATACCACTTCAAAAAATGATACATCAAACAATTCAAAGCTTCCTGTTCTTTTAATACATGGGTATATGGCAGATGCATCTGTATGGAATAAATGGGTAGATTTGCTCAAAAAAGATGGAATCCCTGCCTATCCTATAACATTCAAACAATCAGATGATAAGTGTGGGTCAGCTGCAGAACATGCAAAAGAATTATCAAATATAATTGGACAAATCAAAGACGAAACAGGACAAAACAAAGTGAATATAGTTGGTCACAGTAAAGGAGGATTGGATGCAAGAGTATACCTGGCTAACGAAACAAAAGATGTTGCAAATCTTGTCATGATTGGAACACCAAATGCAGGCTCGCCCTTAGCAGAGTCAAGCGAAGTATGTACTCCAGCTGTATATGATTTAAGACCTGGGTCAGCAGCTACTGAGGTAAAAATGAATCCAAACACCAAATATTATACTATTGCAGGTGAATGGGATCCTAAATTAGGAAACTGTCAACTATCATTGTTCGCACCTATGGAACAATCAGGCTCTTCTACTCTTCCAAAGCCTAATGATGGCGTAGTACCTCTATCAAGCGTAGAATCACAAGATTATTTTATTAACCTTGGACATAGCAAAAGTTGCCATACTAATCTAATGAGCGATTATGAATATGGATTAGCAAAAGAAGTAATTGTTGAAGGTAGTAGTAATCAAACAGGTTCTCAAAAACCACAATAACCTTCACAACAACATCAACAACAAGAAAAACAGAAAGGTTCTCAGCAACAAGGAAATCAGAATTCAGGTATATCTTTAGACTTGGCTACACCTGCTGCTGGTAGTTTGTATGGTGGAGACAAAAAAGGTAGCTTTGAATTTTCAGTTCAAAATAATAACATTATTGGTACTCCTGAAATGAACGAACAACCAACAGATGGTAAGGTATACGAAGAATGGTTTGAAGACAAAGGTGATGCATCTGGATATTCGTTAAGCGTAGGTAAATTCGATAATGATAATACGCTAACTATAAATCAAACAATGGTTAATCCTTACACGTATAGTATTTTTTGTTACTACCGAACCAGTTGATGACCCTGACCCCAACCCATCTGATGTGGTAGTGGGAACGAAATTGCCCTTTCCATTTGGGCAATAACTATTTTAATTTTTTATCTAACATCACCAATTTGTCATCGAAGAAAATAAATCTTAAATATTATCTTCATTATTACCATATATTGGACTCATATTTTAGAATCGCTATTGGCATTACTTCTCTTTTACTTATATCATTTAAGATGAAACTATTTTTTTAATTGTTTAATAACATTATCTTTGTATTTTTATTTTTTCATCTGAAAGTGATGGTGTTATCCCACTTTCTATTGTCATAGTTATTATCAATATAATTATTTACTAATTGATGACATTTTAGTACTTGCATGATTTAATATTTAAGATAATGGATAGATTAACAATCTTTCTTTATTTTTCTGATAAAATACAAAATATACTACTCTATTATTAAAGTAAAATGAAATGCTGTGAAAATTTGATTTAAGAATTATAAGAAGAGACATTATGCTACATGTTAGGCATTAGTACTAACATTTCTAACAATGTCTTAATAACTATGTTGATAGAATAAGCTCATGTTTCAACATCATGGTGATTCTAAATTCAAAAAAATTGTCGATGAATTTATACTATCTTCATCAGATAATGAATCAATAAAAAATATAGATTTTGAGGCATTTAGATTAGGAATTTCTTTTTATCAAATGATGTTCATATTAATCCAACAAGATGCTATTCGTAACAGAAAATATCAATAAGATAAATGACATATATTAAACAAATTTTGATTTTGATATCTATTTTAAAATAAGTTTCTAATAATAAAAGCTAAATACATTCTTAAATATGATATAAGAATATCCACAGAATCAATCATCTGTCGTACTGATAGTATAAATAATGAAATAAGTTTTTATATATCATAATTTACTATATTATAATATAAAATAATTTAAAACAGTATTATGAGAAAATTTTAGAGAATTTTATGTGTTTATTCTATATTGATTTTATTCACAAGTCATATAAATTATCTCTATTATACAGTTTACATGAAATGTCATAACATCGCTGCCTATTTAATAATTCCACTCGCTTTCTTCTTTATTATGTCATTGTTCGATAACGTACAAGCTCAAACTAACTCATCGGCATCATCATCATCTACTAACCAAAAGACATCTCTACAACAGCCAAGCCAAAACACAAATCTTATTGCTCAGTCATTAATGAAAACAGATATAGTTGAGTTAATGGATAACTTGCAGAATGCACAGGTAGCAATAGCTGATGGTAATCTCGATGATGCATTAAAAAATGTTAGAGATGTAGAAACAGAATTGTTACTAATAGAACCACCTCTTCCTACCAAATTTCTAAATAATATCGGCAAAGCTATCAAAGCTATAGATAAATCAAATTTTGATAAATCATTGAATGCTCTTACAAAAGTTCAAATTGATATATTAAAAGCAGAAAATCTAATATTAAAAAATGTAGTAGCAGAAGATCAACCTC
>DASSVK010000136.1:0-3170 GCA_035706205.1 Nitrososphaeraceae archaeon
ATTTTTGGCCTATTTGCTTTGATTGGATTTATAATCCTTGTATATGCAATATTTGTAGCAGTTGTAGGAGAACCTTTAGCATCAATAGCAAATACTGTATTTGTTGCTGCAATCGTTGGATCTTTTACTTTGGTAGGCATAATTGTTAGTCCTTTATTCTTAAAGAAGTAAACTTTTATCAAATTAAAATTATATTTAGATGCTAACATAATTCTTATTTAAATTATCATTTTAAGCAATAAACGATCTATGAATAAGCATTTTCTAACCATATTATAAGAATATTATCATTGACCTCTTCAAGTTATGTAAATTCGTATTCTTATATAATGTAGTGTTTATATAATTCTATTACACTAGTGATATAGAACTAAAATTATGAATAACTATGTAAAGTAAAAATTATTGTATAAAAAATAGAATGAGTATTATAAAATGATAAATAGCATTCTTAGGTAGGATATATTGTTGATCTTTTATCTCTGAGATCGACTTTACTTCCTAAGGCCAATCCATTGCAAGTCATAGTCTGAACCATTCGTTTTCCATAACCTGTTATCTATATTCAGTTCAGACTATGACAATTTAAGTAAAATTGATTGAACATTGAAATTTGTTCATTCAACTCCCTTAGATAATGGCAATTAACATTGTTCACTATTTTTTAAATATTTTATAATAAAAAAATTAAGTTACACTATCCACATCAGAGAAATCCCGAATCAAACATACGCATAACCTTTCTTCTCTATGGTTCTTGGGTTACATAGAGAAGAAGGAGGACTATGGCTTTTATTATCAATTTTTAAATTATAAATAATAGAGTCTGTCTTTGCGGGAAATAGATTTTGACATACTTTCGTTTACTGCCTTAATTAGTTTGTATATCGATACACGCTTTTTGAGAATATTAAACTTGTAATTATATTCCAGATCTTCCGCAAAAAAATCACTCAATATGATTACATTTAGTTTTGGATTTATTTCTAAGAGTTTGTTACTAAGAAATAGTCCATTCATATCAGGCATTTTGTCATCGATTATTACTAGTGAATATTTATTTGGATTTTCCTTAATATGTTCATATGCTGCAATTGGGTCAGTAAAACTAGAAACATCATCATAGCCACTCATCTTTAGAGCTTCACTATATATATTTAATAAATTTGGATCATCATATACTATGGCTATAGATCTAGTAAGCATTCTATAAATATAGATTTAAACGTAAAAAATCTATTTAAGTTTAATTTGTATATTTTTTGAAAATTTTACTTATACAATATACTATACATAAAAGCAGTTAACGAATAACAACAACAAAAATAACAAAACAAGAGATTCATTGCGGCATGTACTAAACATGTCCTCTAGTCTAGTTTTCAGTCCAAAGAACTCCAGATAGAACCTTCTTCTTTTTTTAATAATTTAATTAAACAATAGTCAAATAAATAAAGAAATTAAATTTACCTTCAAATAAATTTACAGAATATACATTACAATGGTGATATGCGAATTTATTTATTTTCTATTACAACTGCAGTAATATTATCATATCCTCCATTTAGATTACTTAAATCAACTAAAGCATTAGATATTTCTTGAGGCATGTTTCTTTTTTGATCATTTTTTAAACCTTCAATATCTAATTTAGAACCAATATTTTGATAGATAACTGACTCTATCTCTTTATCTTCTAACATATTTGTCAAACCATCAGAACATAAAATCAATATATCTTTACTAGCCCAGTTTATTTTTTGAACTATAGGTTTACTAAAATTAGATGATCCAAGGTACTTGGTTATTATATTTTTTAATCTATGATGTCTGGATTCTTCTACAGAAATTTTTCCTAATTTGACCATATCATTAACTAATGAATCATCCTCTGTTAATTGTTCAAGTTTTTTTTCTTTATTACTCCAAAGATATCCTCTACTATCGCCTACATTTACAAGGTAAAAAAATTTATTGAAACATATAGCCAGTACTATAGTAGTACCCATATTACATAGATTTTTTTGTGAACTCTCATTTATTATTTTATAATTTGTTTCTATAATTAAGTTCTTTAGTATTTCTAAAATGATATTTTCTTCAATTGGTAAAAATTTATTTGACTTTATATTTGAAAAATCAAGAGATTCTAATTCTTTGGATATTCCTTCTCCCAGATACTCTGTTGCAATCTTACTTGCTATCTCTCCTCCTTGGTAACCACCTATTCCATCAGCTACAATATAAATACCAAATTTATCATTTACATAAAATGAATCTTCATTATTTTCTCTAATCTTTCCAATGTCAGTTTTACTTCCAGATTGTAACAAGGTTCAACTATCTATAGTCAATAAAGAGAATATATTTTTTGATTGCTTAGATTTGTATTAAAAGCACTGATTTTATTTTGTTATTGTTATTCCCTCATGTATTTCTATGAAAAGATAGTTTTTGTCTATTTGTTTTTTATTCATATAATATTCTTACAACTATGTAAATATAGTAGATATATCACCAACAGACCACGAACCATAAATTTTTTTAATATAATGAAAAAGTTTTAGCAATCTATCTTATATTAGTTAAATAAATGACGGGATATTATCTTGGATGTTCTGGATGGAATTATGGAGAAATTCCAGAAAAAGGAGGATGGATAAATATTTTTTATCCAAACAAACAAAGTAAAAGACTTCGATATTACTCAGAATTCTTCAATACAGTAGAAATGGATTCCACTTTCTATGAAGAATTTTATTCTAAAATGACTAAAGGTTTATTTTTTGGTATGGTGAAAGCAACACCCCAGAATTTTGAATTTTCAATCAAGGTTCCAGAAAGAATAACCCATATAAAAAAATTGGATATTAATAAAGATGTTATTTTTGATTTTAAAGAATTTCTTGACAAAATTTTACCATTATATAATTCAGGGAAATTAGGTGCTATTTTGATTCAATTACCTCCTAGTTTTAGCATTGAATATTTCAATACCTTAGAAAAATTTTTAGAAAATATACCAAGAAAACCAGAAAATAATAGAATTAATAATACTATTAAAAAAGCAAATAATGATTATCAATATGCCATAGAATTCAGACATCCATCATGGAATACTGAAGGACCATGGGAATTACTAAAACATTACAATATTGCTAATGTAATTA